>JAUIHB010000078.1 GCA_030432465.1 Gammaproteobacteria bacterium | reverse complement strand
CGTGCAGCCAGTTCTGTATTAACAAACTCTTTACGCTCACAGCGACTACTAATTACCGCACCAGCAATATGAGGATGCGCAAGTACTGCTTTCAAGTTTTTCAATTTAACTACCTGAAAAACTCCTTCTGCAACACCTGTTGATATAAACTTATCACGAAATGCTAGCGCTTCTTCATAAAATAATTCAGCAACAACAGTAATAACAGTATTTCCTGTTGCCAATGCGGTGATGATTGAAATCGCCCAGAAATTAAATGAAGTATCTTTATCAGCGTAACACACCATACAGCCACGAGGTTCTAAGTGTAAAGTATTAGATTCACCAGTTGGCCCGGGTAACTGTTTCGGCTTAGCTAAACGCTTTTCAATATTATTTAATTGCATACGAGCATCAGACAATGTTTTAGCTAAATCATCGGCAAACTCATTAACGATATCTACAGTAGCCACTTTCGCAATTAATTGTCGAACCAGAGAAACCCGCTGATTTAAATCAGTTTTACGCCACAATTTTTCGTCGCGCACCGAATTTTGCATGACAGCCTCAACTTCTTGCTGTTGCTCTGGCGTCAAAGCAAAATCAGACTCTTCTGAGTGCTGATTAGTACCTTGTATATTTTCTGGTGATGCAACTTCTTGAACTAAACGATACAAATAACCCGGCCCACCTGCTTTAGGACCCGTACCAGATAACCCTCTTCCGCCAAAAGGCTGTACTCCAACCACCGCACCAATCATATTACGGTTAACATAAACATTACCAGCTCTGGATTCTTTTGCTAACGTCTGAGCACGTTCTTCAATCCGTGAGTGGATCCCCATAGTCAACCCAAAACCAGTTCCATTAATTTGCTCAATCACTGAATCCAAAGCATTGCCTTTAAAACGAATAACATGAACACAAGGCCCAAACACTTCTTCTTTAAGAACAGACAAATCTTCAATTTCATATAATCTAGGTGCAAAGAAAAAATGTCCTGCAGCATTATCTTTTGGAATGTCACAAGTAAAGTGTAAAGTCGCTTTATCTTTTAAATAGTCAACATGTGCATTTAAAGTATCTAAAGCTTTCTGATCTATAACAGGACCAATATCAGTTGAGAGCAATGATGGATCACCAACATGCAATTCTTTCATCGCTCCTTTTAGCATGGTGATAATATTGTCAGCAATTTCATCTTGCAAGAAGAGTACGCGTAAGGCAGAACAACGCTGTCCAGCACTTTGAAATCCTGAAGAAATAACATCATCTACCACTTGCTCAGGTAAAGCCGTTGAATCAACGATCATGCAGTTTTGGCCACCAGTTTCAGCAATCAATGGTACTTGATCTCCACCACGCTCTGCCAAAGTTTGCGAAATCCGTGTTCCTGTATCAGTAGAACCAGTAAACATCACAGCTTTAATTCGCTCATCAGGAATAATAAACTGCCCAACTTTACTACCACGAGCAATAACGGGTTGTACCACATGTTCTGGTAAACCAATTATCTGCATTAACTCAATCGTTTTTAGAGCAATCAGACTGGTTTGTTCTGCTGGCTTTGCGATCACCGTATTACCAGTTACCACAGCCGCAGCAACCTGACCCAAAAAGATTGCCAACGGAAAATTCCAAGGGCTAATACACAAAATAACACCACGGGGTTGAAAACGTTTATCTAACGCAAGTTCTTCGGCCCGAGCTGCGTAATAACGGCAAAAATCAACAGCTTCTCGGACTTCATCAATACCGTCCTGAGCAACTTTACCGGCTTCTTTAATACAATAACCAATTAATTCATCACGATACCGCTCCAACACATCGGCAATACGACGCAAATAATCAGCTCGTTGTTCTACAGGTGTTGCTGACCATGATTCAAATGCTGTTTCTGCATTATCGATCAGCTGTTTCATTTCAGCTTCGTCTTGGTGTTTTAACGAACCAATTATTTCAGCTCGATTGGCAGGATTACGCACAGGATTGCTTCCATCGGGCACATCAGCTTCACTGATTAACTGTGCTTCAAACCAACTATCAAGGTTCTCTTTCATCAGAGATAGGTGGTTTATATCGGTTAAATCCATTCCTTGAGAGTTATCTCGCTCTTCCCCGTACAACTTGCTCGGTAAAGAAATCTGCGGGTTAACCTTAAACTTTAAACCTTGAATTTTTTCAACAGGATCGGGTAATAAAGATTCAACCGGTTTAGAATCATCTTCTATAGCATTCACAAATGAAGAGTTTGCTCCATTTTCTAATAAGCGGCGTACTAAATAAGCCAACAGTTCTTCATGCTGACCAACAGGCGCATAAACTCGGCAATGCACTTTTTCTTTATGCACAATCTGGTCAAATAAAGACTCTCCCATACCATGCAATCTTTGGAACTCAAATCCTTGATTGTCACCTTTTGCAACTTCCAGAATAGTAGCAGCAGTATAGGCATTATGTGTCGCAAACTGTGGAAAAATAGTATCTCGATATTCCATTAATTTAATCGCACAAGCTTTATAAGAGACATCAGTTGCGGCTTTACGTGTAAATACAGGAAAATCTTGCAAACCATCCTGTTGCGTAGTCTTAACTTCAGTATCCCAATAAGCCCCTTTCACCAAACGCACCATCAACTTGCGGTTAACGCGTAACGTCAGTTCACGCAACCACTCAATGACAAAGAAAGCTCGCTTTTGATAAGCTTGCACAGCTAACCCAAAACCAGTCCAATCTCCTAAATCATCATCACTAAAAAC
This sequence comes from Gammaproteobacteria bacterium, assembly GCA_030432465.1. Taxonomy (GTDB): domain Bacteria; phylum Pseudomonadota; class Gammaproteobacteria; order Enterobacterales; family Kangiellaceae; genus Aliikangiella. The sequence continues at coordinate 10,850 of JAUIHB010000078.1, read as the reverse complement.
CGCCTCAATAACATCTAAAGAGATATCTAGTCGATCCGCTTCTTCTGCATCAACAGTCAAACCAATGTCATATTTTTTGGCAACCATTGCCAACTCTTTGAGCTTAGGAACTAACTCTCCCATCACTCGCTCACGATGCGAAAACTCATAACGTGGATGAATCGCAGAAAGCTTAACTGATATACCTGGACTTTTAATAGGACCGCGACCATTAGCCACTTTACCAATGGTTTCAATCGCATTCATATAACTATTAAAGTAACGCTTGGCATCTTCCATGGTACGCGCACCTTCACCTAGCATATCGTATGAATATATGTAGCCCTTGCGCTCAGTTTCTACGGCACGTTCGGTGGCCTCTTCAATAGTTTGTCCCATAACAAACTGTTTACCCATGATCTTCATGGCATAGTTAACCGACTTACGAATGACTGGCTCACCCAATCGGCCAATTGTTCTTTTTAACATGCCAAATTGAGTTTCTTTATTTTTGTCAGTGTAATTAACCATTTTTCCGGTCACCAACAAACCCCAGGAAGACGCATTAACAAAAAGAGAGTCACTATTACCTAGGTGAGAACTCCAATCTCCATTGGCTAACTTATCTCGAATAAGGTGATCTTGAGTTTCCTCATCGGGAACTCGAAGTAGCGCTTCTGCCAAACACATCAACACCACACCTTCTTCGGTAGATAATGCAAATTCATTTAGTAGAGCGTCAATACCACCCTTACCCTTTTGGTCTTCTCGAATATTAACGACCATTTGTCGAGCTCGTTCCCATGCACGGCTGCGCGCAGAAACCCCGACTTCAGCCAGTGGCAAAATGTGTTCAATAACCTGATTTTCATCAATACGATAAAAATCACGAATGATTTGACGAGTTGCGTCTTCAGTTGTTAGTGAGCCATTGAATAACATTGAATTATCCTCAAAATTAGGCGGCAAATAGGAATCCTTAAATTATACCCAACCCAGCAGATATAAGTGCGCGCATTTTATAGAATTTTCAGCAGAATGTTCTGGTTAATTTTTAAAAACTGCCGTAAATTACAGGGAATTTATCCACGTTCACCGTAGAAACTACTGATTATGACTCTTGTACCTAAAATCCGTTCATTAGACCGAATCGATTTAGCTATTTTAGACACCTTGCAAAGAAATAGTCGAATCTCTAACGTCAACTTAGCTAAAGCAGTCAACCTAAGTGCCAGTCCTTGTCTAGACAGGGTTAAACGCCTTGAAAGCGAAGGTTATATTGAACGTTATGGTGCTATTCTCAACGCCAGCAAACTAAAGCTTGGGCTAACCGCTTACGTCGAAGTCACTCTAGATAAATCTACCACAGATGTTTTCAACAACTTTTCTATTCATATACAAAAAATCAAACAAGTAACCGAATGTGACATGGTGGCTGGCGGCTTTGATTATTTATTAAAAATCCGCATTGGTGATATGGAGGAATACCGAGCAGTTCTAGGTGAACTGGTTGATATCCCTGGCGTTGCAAAAAACCATACCTATGTGGTGATAGAGAAAATTAAAACGGATCAAGGTCTACCAATTGTATAGTAAAAAAGTAAAAAATTGAAAACGCTCAAAAAAGGGAAGTTTAAAACTTCCCGACAGCATGGTTAAGCTTCTCTGTCGTCGCAGGATGAAATATCGAATCACTATCCCATGTGACAGATAAAACACACCACCGACGTCCATCATTAATCAGCTGAAAAGAATTAATGCCTTTAGCATAGGGAAGACCATCAGGCTCTTTTCGAGACTCATAAGTACTCAAAATGTTCGCCATATGTCCAAAAGTGAAAACGGTTCTTTTCACTTCGCTCTCATAAAAACTCTTTCCTTTAAAATACACTTTATTTAACTCAATAAAGTCATCAACACTACCTGCTTTCGCTTTTACCTTGCCATTTTTATCATGAAATAGTGGTGTAACAATAGCGTTAGGCGCAAAAAATTGACGCATTAAACCCCAATTTTTATGGCTATCCGCCTTACCCGAAACAATACCATAGAGAGTTGGCAAAACAGCATCTAAACTCTTTGAGCCTTCCGGTAGCGCTTCTCCACAAAACCACTGTTCAGATTCATTAGCAGGTACCTGCGCATTTAATTTAACACCATTAAAAATAACTGCTCCTAAAAGGAAAAGTCTAATTACCTTAAATTTTTTTTGCTTTCTTTCTATGTTTTGTAAATTGATAAAAAACCTTTGCATGTTTTTGTCTCTTTTAAAAAATAAGTCAGCAAAGCATAACCAAAGATCTCATTGATTAATATTGACAATAATTGCTATAGTATGAAAAAAATTCATCATGTTCGATATATGTTAACTTCCAAACTACCATCATTAAAAGCACTTCATGTATTCTCTGTGGCTTCACAGCATATGAATTTTAGTCAAGCCTCTGAAGCTTTATGCATAACTCCCAGTGCAGTTAGCCACCAAATAAAACGCTTGGAAGATCACTTAGGTTGCCAATTATTTGAAAAGGTAGGCAATCATAATCACCTCACCAAAGAAGCCAAAGAATTCGCACAACAGCTAAATCATGCCTTTACTCAAATTCAGCAAGCCACTAATAAATTAACTCATTACCAAACCAATACCATTAATATAGGCGTGAACAGCGCATTTGCCGTTAAAAGACTAGTACCGATGCTAGACAGGTGGCAAGATAAATATCCTGAATTAGATCTAAGAGTGCGTATGCTCAGCTGTAGTGATAATTTAGATTTATTAGAGTTAGATATGATATTAGGGGGTAAACAAACGTTAAAAAATTACGACAGTAAATTCATTTGTGAAGAAGAATACTACCCCGTTTGCAGTCAATCCTTTTTTCAAAATCAGTTAAAATCTCAAATACCCGACTCTATCACACCATTTCCGCTAATTGATCTGAGCAACGTAAATTGCTGGGAGATCTGGTTTAAACAACATTTATCAGATAATAGCTTTCAAACAAAACCCCAAAAAACTAAAATCCTATATTTCAGTCACACTCTAATGATGATTGAAGCGATGATGGCTAGCCGAGGAATTGCATTGATTGAAAAAGCTTTAATTAAAAATGCAATTAATAACCGCGAAGTTGTACTCTTACATAAAGAAGGTTTTACCCCATCTAATTCAGGTTATTATTTATCGGTTAATAAAAAGCGACGAAAAGATCATAAACTTAAAAACTTATCCCATTGGATTTTTTCATTATTTGAATCACATTAATAGGAAGATATTATGGAGCCCAACCTAAAAATATCTAATGCTGTCGAGCTGAACCTTGCTGAGGTGACATTTGAGGCTATTCGCGCGCAGGGGGCAGGAGGTCAAAGTGTAAACAAAGTATCTTCAGCAATCCATTTAAGATTTGATATTGCCACTTCATCTTTGCCAGATTTTTACAAAGAGCGTTTGTTAGGCTTGAATGATTCGCGAATTAACAATCAGGGCGTATTGGTGATAAAGGCTCAACAATTTCGAACTCAAGAAAAAAACAAACATGATGCTATCGAGCGTTTAGTCGCACTGATTAAAGAAGCGACTAAAATATCCAAAACTCGTAAAGAAACGAAACCAACCAAATCCTCTCAAAGAAAAAGAGTTGACAACAAAACTAAGCATGGTCAAAAAAAGGCCATGCGTAAGAATGTGGACTTTTAACTACTGAGTTTTGCATTCACTCTGCTTTTAAATCCTTATAGAGCTGCTCCAAATTCACACGATCCTTATAACCTTCGTAAAAATATTTATAAGTAACTTTCCTATCAGGGCTAATAACCATAACTCCTGGATAAGGAATGCCATAATGCTTATCTGCAGGTTGATATTTTTTGTTTAAAATATCAAAAGCTTTCATTGTCTGATGATCTTGATCCGATAATAATGAGAATTCAATTTTATGCTGCTCTTTGAAATCAGCTAAAATTTCTGGTTTATCATAAGATACCGCGGCAATTTGATAACCCAACTTAGTGAGTTTTTCCTGCCATTGATTTATTTCAATTAAATGCTTTTTACAGTATGGACACCAGTCTGCGGAACGAAAAAATACTAATATAAGACCTTTATCTCCAGATAATGTCTTCATTTTTTGAGGCTTTTTTAGATGATCAAGCACTGAAAGCTCAGGTGCTTTCGTGTTTAATGGCGTACCAACGTTAATATCTGGCTGTGATTTAACTGAAAAACTTAAAACTGCGATAACCAGCAGCCAAGTACCCAAAACTATTTTTATTTTATCCACTTTATTCTCCTAAATTAACTAACCGATTTAATTAAAACAGTTTTTCTCACTTTAATTTAGAAGTATGACTAATAAACAATAATATTGTTACATTAAAAAATAAAAAATTGACAGGTAAATCACTTACCTGCCTTAAATCGATAAATTTGAATATTTATTTAATGTGTATGCAACTTCTGGTAAATGTCAATAAAGTCATCTTTAACTTTAGTTTGCAGCTTTATATTGAGTCTTTTCTCCAAATCTTTTTTGGTAATGAGCCCCCGAATAACATGCGACTCATGATCGACCACAATAAAATGAGAAAAACTATTATTTTGAAACATAGCCACTATATCACCAACAGAAGCATCGCTAACTTCATCATAATCTAAAGCTCTCAGTGCACTTCTCATATGCATAATATCTGAAACATAGAGCTCTTCCCGTAACCAACCAGCAGCGACTTTCTGAACAACTCTTTCCCCAAAAAGATCTTCTTTCTTTAAAATACCTAAAAACTGCTGTTTGTCATTAACAACTAGCATCACATTATGTTGCGCTTGCTGAAAAAGAACTTCGGCGTCGTGCAGTGACATAGAGTCATATAAAGTTAATGGATTAATTCGATTAAAATCCTCAAAAACGGAAAGTGCGCTTTCTGACTCAGAAAGCTCACTAGTGTGATGAGATTTCATGATACGATCGACAATATCAATAGCATAAACATTGACTGATTTCATAATAATCACCTATTGCTTTGTTCAAGGTTTCCAATTCGCAATTCTACTAAGAATGTATAAATCGCGATAAAACCATTGAATGAGTTAACAAAATTAAAAATAAGTACAAACAAAAATTAACTATGCAATAGACTATACGGAGGAGCTCTAATTGAAGCTGTCTGAATTAAGATGGAGTTATAGGGAGAAGCATATAAAGATGTAGGTTTTTTGTCAGGCTGATGATCAATGCTTTTTAGTTTATGCTCAGTCAGCAATAAATCTAAATCGATAGGATTATCATTATCAGACTCAGCAATGAAACCGACTTCTGCAGCTAGTGGCTCAATAAATGTTTTTTGTTCGATTACATCACTTGTGGGAAGCAAAATGAAATAAAAAGAAACAGCTAAAATAGCAGCAAAGTACTTTTCTAAGTTTCTTTTCAATAAATCAAACATATATTAACCAATAAACATTAATCAAGATTTTACTTAAATGTTGTAGAGCTTAATCTCTATAAACAGATTAAATTACCCATAATCTATTTATAGAGATAAACATCGAAAATATCAATATGATAATCTTTTAGTTAATATTTCTTTACATATTCCTTATTTTTAGAACTTTAGTGCTTAGTGCCACTTTCTAAAGTTTATTTTATCACTCAGTAAATATGACCATTATCGATAGAATACAAATAAGGCTAACAATAATTGCCAGTAAAAAGACCAAAGCGGTATTTAATTTTGCATAATTCAAAAAAAAGTTGAAAAAATACTCGCTAATAGCAAGACCTACCAACGCAGCGATAGTAAATTTGGTCGTTAAATGAAATAACGCGCTAATATTCCTTTGACGAATATAAAAAATAGCAAGTAAAAAGCAAATAACATAAGAGAAAGTATAAGCAAGTGGTAATGGCATGCTTAACTTGGTCATCAATAACCAAGAAATACCAGCATAGCTACCTAATAAACCAATCACAGCTGAAAATTGATGCGATACTTTTTTAAAATTCAACATAGTAAAATATTCGTAGTTAACTGTAATGATCAAAATAACACTCTCATCTTAAGTTTTGCTTAGGAGAATTTATTTTTTCCTTAAGAATACGCTAAGGTTTATAGGATAATATGTGGAGAAAAGGCTAATCAGGTTTTTTCTATATGATAATGGATAAAATCATCTAGAAATGGTAACTATTATATAATCGATCCCTTAATCAAGAGATATTAATACATGAAAGTGCTTGTTGTAGAAGACTCTATGCATTTACGTGAAAATATTGAATTGGGTCTAAAAAAACTCAATTTCATTGTAGATACTGTGGATAATGGTAAAGATGCGCTTAGCTTTATTCGAGCTTATGAATATGATGTTGTTTTACTCGATATTATGCTTCCCAAAATGGATGGTTTAGAGGTATTGAAACACATCAAGAATGATCGCATTACAACGGGAGTAATTATGCTTACAGCTTTAGACCAGGTAAAAGACAGAGTCAACGGCTTAACTCTTGGCGCTGATGACTATATTTGTAAACCTTTTGCTTTTGAAGAGCTAGTTGCTCGCATTACAACTGTTTCACGGCGTAATTCAATATCTAACGATTTTAAGATTTTACTAGGTGACGTCTGCGTTGACATTGGCCTTAAAGAAGTTCGTATTAGAGATGAAATATTATTATTAACACCGACCGAATATCTCATTATTGAGTATATCGCGTTAAATGCAGGTAAAGTAATGACATTTGAGTTTTTTGAAGAAAAACTCAGTTCAGCCAATAAATTTATGTCGCGTAATGCACTGGAAGTTAATATTTCAAATATTCGAAAAAAGCTAAAAAAATATAATATTATTGACTTTATAAAAACTAAACGGGGCTCCGGTTATTTTGTGGAAAAATAAATCTCAACCATCAATCAAACGCACCACAGTTTTATCAAGTTTGGCCGGAATTGTTATTTCATCAATCATTGCAGTAATCTTTATTAATCAAATTGTTGCACACTGGTTAACCGATGAATTTCACGAAAATCTACTAGCAAAAGTACATATGTTACAGACACTAACTGAATATGAATATGATGGACTTGAGTTAGATTTTGTCGACAAATTTATGCCTGAATACTCACGTAACAACGAACCAGAATATTTTCAAATTTGGACAGAAGATCAAAAAACATTTAAACAATCCGCATCTTTAAAAAACACATCACTAGAATTAAAAAAAACACCACTTAATGAAATTATTATTCAAGATGTTATTTTGCCAGATGGTCGAGAAGGACGCATAGCTTATGTTACTTTTCATGTAGAAGATCATCGTATTTTTGACCATAGCAGACCATATGTAAAAACTGAAACTCCTATTGTTACTATTTCAACAGCAAGAGAAAAAGAGAGTCTAGACTCTGCCATTACTAAAGCTAATGTCATATTATTGATCATTTTTACGCTATTGACAGGAATACTTTCAATGATTGTTTGGTTTTCGGTAAGTAAAGGCTTAATGCCCTTAAACGAACTACAGAAAAAATTATTAAAATTAAATTATAAAAAAAATAATGCTTATATCAATTTATCTGTTACACCTGAAGAAGTCTCTATTTTGGTTAAACGTTTTAATGGTTTGTTAGAAAGCATACGTTCCAGTTTTCAAAGAGAGCAAAAATTTTCTTCTAATGTTGCTCATGAGCTTAGAACACCAATAGCAGAAATTAGAACAATTACCGATGTCTATTTGCTCGATGATAATCTAGATTCAAAAAGCTATAAAATCATGCAAGATATACAAAGTATTTCAAAAAAAATGGGCGATTTAATTAACGGTTTATTATCTCTAGCAAGAGCTGAAAAATTAGAATTTGAAAACACTACAGAAAAAATTGACTATATCAAAACAACTGAGGCTATTTTAGTCAACTGTAAATCTTTAATAAAAAACAAGAATTTAAAAATCATCAATAAACAAAATTTATCAACAGAACTATCTGTACCTTACACGCCTTTTACTCAAATAATTAACAACCTTCTATCAAATGCTATTAAACATTCAAGTAAAGATAGCACTGTCAGTATTAATTTTTATTGTGATGACACAACTTTTATTTTCAAAGTGAGTAATATCACTCCAGACTTAGATAATAGCGACCTAGAAAGAATGTTTGATAGGCTGTGGAAAAAAGATATGTCTAGAGCTAATGACTCAGGTTTTGGTATAGGCCTATCATTAGTCAAAGTTTATTGTGAAAGTCAAAAATACTCACTTAACACAAGCTTAAAAAATTCTATTTTTACTATAACGGTTAGTGGAAAAAACAACTAAAAATTCATCTGTATTATTAAGCATTCCCTAAGAATCATTCAGTAAAATATTAATACTACTATTCAATTCATAATTATAAGTAGGCTTTTATTTTGCTAAAAAAACCATATATAGCTTTGCGATTAGGTAGCTTTCAAGTTAATTTAATTTTATCTTTTATTTTTTCTACTTTATTCAATGTTAAGATACTTGATTTGTATATTTCTAAAAATCAAATATTAAATATTTCTGACAATATCAAAGCCTTTAGCTTTTTTTTATTTATTTTTTTTGTTATTAACAGTCTATTTACGCTATTTAATTTTAAATATATACAAAAAATAATTTTATGCTTGTTTATATTAATTAGCTCACCCTGTTTATATTTTGCTTTATACTATGGCATATTATTTGACACAACCATGTTGCAAAACCTACTTGAAACTGACCATCAGGAAGCCTTTGATTTATTAACAAATAACTTCTGGGTTACATTTATAATTACAGGTTTATTACCACTAGCAATATTATTTAAGTTACAAATAACTTACCCACCAATCGTAAAACAAGTCACAGAAAATATTTCTAAATTTTTTATATTTATTACTTTGGCTTTCGTTTGTATTTATCCATACTATGGAAATATTAGCTTTTTTGTTAGGAACAATAATAATTATTTAACTAATTCATTATTACCAACGGCTCCGATTCGTTCATTTTTTAAAAATATGCAACTAGCGATAAAAGAAGAGAAAATTTCTAAAAAAATATTAGACCCAAAAGCATCAATAAATTACAACAATATAAAAAACAAAAAGCCTCGTATTTATGTCTTAATGATTGGCGAAACAGCTAGAGAAAAAACTTTTAGAAAATCTCTTTATAATAATGCATCTATTCAAGATTTATTGTTAGATCAAGAAAACTTAGTTTATTTTTCAAATTTTTGGTCATGCGGAACAAATACAGCATTATCTGTACCTTGTATGTTTTCTCTATATCCAAAAAGCGAATATCGAAGAGAAATGAACAAACAATATGAAAATATTGCAGACATTATCCAAAGAGTTGGATTTGACGTCACTTGGAGAAATAATAACAGCGGTTGCAAAGATGTTTGCAGCAATTTAAAAAATGATCCAATAACCAAAAATAACTCATTAGAATTTTATCACAAAGGGTATATCTATGATGAAGCCCTTATTCAAGATCTTAAAAAAAGAATATCTTTAAAAAAAACAGACCAAGTTATTTTTTTACATATGATGGGAAGCCACGGGCCAGCATATTATAAACGCGTGCCTGAACAGTTCAAATTAATACAACCAAGTTGTGAATCAAGTAATTTTTCTGATTGCACTCAACAAGAAATAATCAACGCTTATGAAAATAGCATTTTATATACTAAATTAATTATTAATAAGGCGATAGCCTCTCTAGAGGCTATTGATGAAAATTATGATTCATTTCTTATGTATCTTTCTGACCATGGAGAATCTACAGGTGAAAATGGAATCTACTTACATGGTATTCCCTATTTTCTTGCACCTAAAGAGCAAACACATATACCCGCTTTGATATGGATGTCAGAAAGCTTTAAAAAAAATGCTAAAATAGATTTGAACTGCTTGTTGAACAAGAAACAGCAGCAATTTTCACACGACTATTTTTCTCACTCTTTATTAAGTCTTTTAAATATATCTTCTTCTGTCTACCAAGAAAAGCTTGATATTTTTTATGGTTGTAAAAACTAATCGAGTCAATTTATTTCTTAAGCTAAATTTAAGCTTCAGTTAGTACTATAGCATATAGCTAATATTCATTTTGCAATTACTTAATTGCTGAAATAAAACTCTGATGTGAAATATGTTAAAAAAGATTAAAAATACCCCATTTTATCCCTTTATTTATTTTGCTTTAATTTCGCTGTGTGTATTATCCACTAGCCGATTACTACTTACACTTTGGCAAAACCAAAGAGTTTCTAAATCAGATGGATGGTTTGAAGTTTTATTACAAGGAATTAGAGTTGATATAACAACAATTTGTATTCTTATTGCTATACCGACTCTAATTTCTAGCATTCATTTTAATAATACAAGGCATCAAAAAAAGTGGAATTTTTTTATTACTGTTTATCTTTCAATTGTTTTTTATTTATTAGTTTTTATGGAGATGGCTACACCTAGTTTCATTAATGAGTACAACATTCGTCCAAACCGATTGTTTATTGAATATTTGGTTTATCCTAAAGAAGTCTTTTCTACCTTGCTGAAAAGTCATTTACTTGAGCTATTTATAGCAATCACTTTTTCAGCTATAGCAAGTATTTTTATAGGAAAGAAAATCAACTCCTTAAATTCAAAAGTCTTAGTATTTTCATCAACAAAAAAGCCAATAGCCTTTTTTGTTTGTCTTTTGTTGTTATTTATTGGTGGTCGTTCAACTTTTGGACACCGTCCATTAAATCCAGCAATGGTATATTTTTCAACTGACCCATTAGTTAACTCACTAACTTTAAACTCTTTTTATTCTGTAGGATTTTCTGTAAAACAATTACTCTCAGAAAATTCAGAC
>JAUIHB010000077.1 GCA_030432465.1 Gammaproteobacteria bacterium | reverse complement strand
TCTAATATTTCCATATATAAGCTAAAACCGATGGTTTGCATATGACCACTTTGTTCATCACCCAATAGTTCACCTGCGCCTCTAATTTCTAAATCATGAGTTGCTAAAATAAAACCTGCACCTAAGTCTTCCAGATTTCCTATTGCTTCAAGGCGTTTTTTAGCATCTTTAGTAATTGTTTTGGGGCTAGGAGTGAGTAAGTAAGCATAAGCTTGGTGGTGTGAACGTCCAACACGTCCGCGTAGTTGGTGTAATTGTGCTAAACCTAGTTTATCTGCTCGATCCATAATAATAGTATTAGCCGTTGGCACGTCGATACCGGTTTCTATAATTGTTGTGCAGACTAAAACGTGATGTTTCTGGTGATAAAACTGCTTCATGACATTTTCAAGTTCACGCTCACGCATCTGTCCATGAGCAATAGCAACTTGAACTTCGGGAAGTAACTCTTGTAATTCTCTGGCCGTTTGTTCTATCGTATCAACTGAATTGTGTAAAAAATAAACCTGTCCACCTCGTCTTATTTCACGTTGAATAGCTTCTTTTATCAGTGGTGTATTATGTTGTCTGACAAATGTTTTTATGGCTAAACGTTTAGCTGGGGGAGTTGCAATAATTGATAAGTCTCGCATACCCGACATAGACATGTTAAGTGTTCGTGGTATTGGTGTTGCTGTGAGGGTTAAGATATCTACCTTGGCTCTATAGGATTTAAGAATTTCTTTTTGACGTACCCCAAAGCGATGCTCTTCATCAATTAACAAAAGCCCCAGATTTTTAAATTTAGGGCTGCCGGAAAGTAAACGGTGAGTTCCTATGACAATATCAATGCTACCTGACTCTAACTGTTCAAGTATCTGTGTTTGTTCTTTTTTGGTCTGAAAGCGAGATAGTGCACCAATGTTAATTGGCCATTGTGAAAAACGATCCTGGAATGAGTTAAAATGTTGCTGCGCGAGTAGAGTCGTTGGTACTAGCATCGCAACTTGCATTCCACTTTGGATAGCAATATATGCTGCGCGCATTGCAACTTCAGTTTTACCAAAGCCAACATCACCACAGATTAAGCGATCCATCGGAGTATCAGCCTGCATATCTTGAATAACTGATTCAATGGCTTGTTGCTGATCTGGGGTTGCTTCAAACTCAAATTCTGAAGCAAATCTTTCATAATCGATTTTATTAACCTGATGTTTTACGCCTTTTTCAGCGGCTCTACGTGCATATAGGTCGAGCAATTCAGCCGCGGTATCTCGAGCCTTTTCAAGCGCTTTTGTTTTAGCCTTACTCCAAGTTTCATTGCCTAATTTATGCCAAGGCGCTGTTTCTGGATTACTACCTGAAAAACGATGAATTAAATGAAGTGACTGCACAGGAACATACAGTTTATCGCCACCAGAATATTCCAAAGTTAAAAACTCACTTGTCATACCACCAGCATCGATGGTTTGTAATCCTAAGTAGCGGCCAACTCCTTGGTCAACATGTACAACTGGATCACCGGGTTTTAATTCTGCCAAACTATGAATGAGTTGATCAGGAGAAAGTCCTTTGTCTTGTCGTCGTCTGGTCTGGAGAACTTGCGAGCCAAATAAATCACTTTCACAAACGACTAAATATTCATTACAGGCAAAACCTTGTTGCAATGGTGCTGTGGTTAAAGATATACCTGTTTGTAAGTCACAAAAAGAACGCCATTGCTCGATGGTGGTGCATTTGAGTTTATTTTTAGTCATCAAGTCACGTAAAACCTCTTGACGACCAGAAGATTCTGCGCAAACTAATAATTTATTATATTGTTTATTTTGTGCAGATAATTTTTCCAAAGGTTTATCGGCTTTATGATCGACTTGCACATCAGGGCAGGGAGAAAATCCTAATAGTGTCGACTCCTTTTGGTTAGAAAATACAATAGCGGGATATTGTTTTAGTTTAGAGAATAGTTCGTTTTCATTTAAAAATAATGTCAGCGGTGCAACAATAGGGCGTTCAATATCGTAACGATACTGTTCATAGCGCTCATTTAAATCATGCCAAAAATTTTGCACAGGTTTTTCTAAGTTGTCACTGTGAACAATAGCTAAATTTTCATGATCAATAAAATCAAATAAAGTGGCTAATTGATCAAAAAACAAAGGTAAGTAATATTCGATACCTGCAGGAAAAATACCATTGCTGACATCTCTGTAAATTGAAGCTTCTTTGATATTACTATCAAATGCTGATCGCCAATTTTGTCGAAAATTTGTGATGGCATTTTCATCTGTTGGATATTCGCGAGCAGGTAATAGCGTAATATTTTCTACTTTGATTGTTGTTAATTGGGTTTCTGCATCAAAGTAACGAAGAGAATCTATTTCATCGTCAAACAGTTCAATTCGAATAGGGTGATCACTGCCTGTTGGAAATAAATCAATAATCGAACCTCGAACTGCAAATTCACCATGTTCCATTACATTGGCAACACAAGTATAACCATTATTATTGAGATTAATACGGAGTGTTTCTAAATGAATTTTTTGTCCAATCTTTAAAAATAAGCACTGTTGTTCAATATACTCCCGCGAAGGCAAGCGTTGTAATGCCGATGATACCGGTAACAACAGAATTCCTTTTTTAAGTCGAGGTAATTGGTAAAGTGTTTGTAATCTTTCTGAAATAATATCTTGATGTGGCGAAAAATAATCGTAAGGTAAAGTTTCCCAATCTGGTAATGTAATAACAGGGATATCAAATGTGGCTTCAGAAGCTAAATTTTCGGGCATATCATGAAAAGTTTGGCCTAAAAAATAAGCAATTTCCCGTTTTAAAGGTAGTGTACGAGCTGCATCAGGTAGCAAAACCATTAAGATGCCATTGTAATCCACCGCCATTTTAGCAATGGACAAGGCTAAAGAACTGCCTGAAACGCCGCCGAAGTGATTCGCATAGCCTAGCTTTGTGACAAGCTGTGACAGGATTTGAAATTTAGAACCAAACATGAGAAATATTAATAACCAGATAAAAAATAAGTCAGCATTATAACGTAGCGGCTCTGATAGTTGTACAAGCCTTGATGTATTCTCATCATCATTAATTAAACGACAGCATGAAGTTGACGAAAATTTAATCAATAAGTACCGGAAATTTAAAAATATACGCTAAGACTTTCATTTTATTCGTAAAGCTTGGTAGAATCCCGCATGTCAAAAAACGCAGGAACCTCTGCTTTACTCGCTTTTAGCGCCCGTAGCTCACTTGGATAGAGCGGCCCCCTCCTAAGGGGCAGGTAACAGGTTCGACTCCTGTCGGGCGCACCATTATTTTGAAGTCTTGCTTATTTTTTATTTATACAAAAAGGAGGCTACCAATCTTTATATCTATGCTTGGCAAATTTATTGATTAATTAAAAGTATTTGCGAATTTCGGTTATGAAAGAAGTTAATGCTAAGCGTTCTGGTATGCTTAAATCAGGGTGCCAGATATCGATTAATAAACAAATTCTATTTTTTTCCGAATTATTCCATGCTTCATGTTGATAAGAATAGTCAAAAAGTAAGCATTTACCTTCTTCCCAGTTCCTTGTTTCGTTTTCCACTCTTATTCCACAGTCATTGGGTATCTCTATGGCTAAGTGAAGGTTAATAGTAAAGTTCCAAAGGTCGCAATGGGGGGCTATCTTTGCACCTGGCTCCAAAATTGAAAAATGCATTTCTAGTAGTGGGCATAACCAGTCTCTAAGTTCACTATCCAATATTTTGGATGCTGAAGGTACCTTGCTTTGGTACGCTGTTTTTTGCCCATCTTTGAAGAGATAAAGCGCTTTCCAATTGTTCTGTGTTTTTAAATAGTGTTGGTATGGGTTGACTGCTTGATCTTTTATTTCAATTAATTCAACAATTTCTTTTTTGATTGCAGTGGCGTTTTGTTCCAGAGAAGTAATTAGCATCTTAAGTTGAGGGTAGCTATCTACCTCTAACCAACCACCTTTAGATAAACCAGGTACTATCCATTTAGCATCTTTTTGCAGTGGTGTTCTATCTGCTGGGTTTGAGTTCATCATTAATTCTATTCTTTGTATAGCGTCTGAACCATATTGTTTTTTTATTTTTGAAAAGGCTGTATCTATTTCAGGAATCACTTTAACCTCCCTTGCAGCAAAGCATAGTGTGCGAATTAATATGAATTCATATTATTGGTTGTTGGAATAAGAAAAATTTTTGACATATATGTGAAAATTCACAATATA
Organism: Gammaproteobacteria bacterium; assembly: GCA_030432465.1. Classification (GTDB taxonomy): domain Bacteria; phylum Pseudomonadota; class Gammaproteobacteria; order Enterobacterales; family Kangiellaceae; genus Aliikangiella. The sequence goes on along the minus strand of JAUIHB010000077.1, from coordinate 9,511 downwards.
ATTTTTTTGTTTTAATGGTTTATTTTTCTTATGGTTTTGGAGGATAGCATTAGTTTATTTTATTAGAAAGATAAATTTCGAGGAGCTGTCGGGAGTTTTTTGTTTTCATCAAGCTAGGATAATCATCTAAAAATACCTTCTCTAAAAATCTCATCCAATGATTTGTAGAGAAGGTAGCTCACAGTAGATATTGAACTATTATATATTTGAGATTAAATGGTAAATAATATTTATTATGTGATTTGTAATATTGTTTAGTAACTTTCGAGGTGTTATATGTAGGAGATAAAATAACAAAAAAATTTTAGGCTGCGAGTTTCAACTGAATATTAAAAGTTTTAAATGTTGAATTTAATTTACAGCAATGAAATTTGAGGGTCGGTTTTGATGGGAAGTGAAGCGGATTTTTATTCCTATTTTTTTCTAATTACTGCAGCATTACTTTGTTTCGGCATGCTATTTTTTCTGAGAAGAACACTTTTTCAGTTATCCAAGTTTCAAAAAGAAAGCCTTAAGCAGTCCCTCAGTTGTAATGCATTTAAAGAAGAAAAACAGCAGCTTGCTGAAATGCTTAAAATTAAAGACGACCTACTAAAACACACCTCTCATGAATTCAAAACGCTTATCACCGTACTTTTAGGGTATTTAGATGACTTTAAAACTGTCCATTCAGAAAGCAATACTAAAACCTGCGAGCTAGTTGAACGACAAGTAAGATATATGAATGAGCTGGTGAACCAGATTTTGGAGCTTTCAAAATTAGAAGGACAAATTCGAGTAGAAAAAAAACGAGTTAATCTCAGTCATGGATTAAATAAAATAATCTCAGTATATGATGGATATGCTAATCAGTTGGATATTGAAATCAGTGTTTTGATTGAAAAAGATTTAATTATTGGGGCAGATCCTGATTGTATTGAAAGAATATTTAGTAATCTGATCTCAAATGCTATCAAGTATAATCAAAAAGGTGGGAAAGTAAGTATTATTGCTATCGAAGCTGAGGAATATGCTCAAATAACAGTAAAAGATACAGGAATAGGCATTGCCAATAAAGACCAGAAAGTGATTTTTAAACAGTTTGGTAAAGTTGAGCCGTCGTGTGCCCTTGATCATTCAGTATTAAGTACTGGTTTGGGGTTAGCGATTGTTAAAGAAAGTGTTAGGGCTAACTATGGCGACTTGGAATTGCGTAGTGAAGTGGGAGTGGGTAGCGAGTTCATTGTTCGTTTCCCACTTGCAGATAAAAGTTTTTTAGAATCTTTTGCTGAAGAACATGAAGTAGAATTAAACATAAAGAATAACTCTTTGATTCCTGCCTCTCATGCCAAGACTCTATTAATAGTTGAAGATATGCAGGACATTGCTAGTTTAGTTTGCTCCATTTTTGATAGTGAGTATCAAATCATACAAGCAAAGAATGGGGTTGAAGGTTACGAGCTGGCAAAAAAAATTCTTCCTGATTTAATCATTACAGACTTGATGATGCCTATTTTAGATGGCTATGAATTTACCAAGTTGATTAAAAATGATATTAAAACCCAACATATCCCTTTGATATTTTTAACTGCCATAGATTCTGAAAAAGCTGAATCTATGGCATTAAGTCTGGGTGCCATTGATTTTATTAAAAAACCATTTAGTGTAGAGGGAATTAAGCTTAAGGTCAAAATGGCGCTTCAAAACCCTCAAAAGCAGAATAGTCAAAAAGAACTTTTGAGTGAACCTAAAAAGCCCCGCAAAAATCATGCTCGTGCCCCTTGGTTTATACAACGTTTAAACGATTATATTGATAAAAATATTGAAGAAAAAATATCAGTAGAAGATATGTCAAAATCATTAGGTATGAATCGAAGCGCTTTAACTCGAAAAGTAAAAGATATTACTTCTTTAAATACTCAGCAATACATACTTCATTTTAGACTACAGAAGGCATATGAAATGTTACCTAAGGCGAAATCGGTTGCTGAGGTAGCTTATAGCCTTGGGTTTAATACTCAAAACCATTTGTCTACTGCATTTACCAAGCAATTTGGTATAACTTGTAGAGAGCGACTGTCTAATAAAACATTGATTAAGAATGCTATGTTGGTTGAAAGTTTATAATCTCAGTTACATAAATAGACAAAATTCAATTTGTAAAATAGGCTCACCAGACTCAATCGGTCACATCTTTGTAACTATTCATCACATCCTTGGATAATAGTATTTTCTCTCTTCCTGTATCGTGTACTTTACTAACCTTTAAATAATTGATTAATGATCCTATGACGTCGAGCTATGGAGCAAATTATACCCATGAATGTGTGTTATCGCTCGATCTCGGTAACGAAACCGTTAAATTAATTAAAATAAATTCAGAATCATATGAAGAGGGTCTATCAGCTGAAGATTATTATCAGGTGGAGTTTAATACTGATTATGAAGGTATCATTACGGAGCTGTCATTAACTGGCGCTCTCATCTTGATTATTAATATTCTTTGTGGAATAGGAGAAAGAGCAAGTTCTCGACAGGGAGAGTATGCCTATAATCGTGAACAAATATTATCAATGGCTAATTTGTATTCTCAAATTGATAGCGCCAACCTACTTGATTTTATTCAAGATATTCAAAAGCAAGAATTTGAAGCAATGCGAAAAGCATTGAAAAGGCTTTAATATAATTTGGTTAATATGATTTAGTTAATGAGATGTTGTTAGCAAAAGAATGACTTTATAAAATATAAAAAATAATACACCCATGTGATGTAAATAAGTTTTATCTTATTGTATTTAAAGATAATTATATCGATGTGACCAAGTGTTGAAGTATGAGTTAATCACATAGCTAGATGCGAATGCCTCTTTGGATGCGATATATTTTCTATTGCTGTCCTGATTATTTAAGAGTTATAAAAACACAGATACAGCCAGATAATACCAACCAAATAAAATAATAGGTTGGATTCACCTTCTAAAGAATTTAATGAGAAATTAACATGACGTTAACTGTAGTTGAAGCAACTACTCTGAGTCACGACGGGGTTAGTTTGACCTATCGATACAATCGTGTTGATGAGAGTAAACCCTATCTTACTCTCATAATGCCTTTTGGATTACGTCTTGATCTTGCCGAGGCATTTTTTGATTTATTTGCAGATGATTTCAATATCATTACATGGGAAAGTCGGCTGATACTTGCACCTAAAGATAGAGCGGTGAAGCCACATGAGTTAACTGTTGACAATCATATTGCTGATATGATGACTATTCTTGATGAAGAAAAAGTCCGCAATTCAATATTAGTTGGTGTTTGTTCGGGGGCTGGTGTGGCGTTAGCTGCCGCTAATAAAGAGGCTAACCGTTTCTCTCAGTTAGTCTTAGCGAATGGTGATTATACTTTACTGGATGATTTGTCATGTGTTACTCAGCATAGTAGTGACATCGATGGTTTATTTCCTATTGCTGCAATGGACGAACAGAAAGCAGCTTTCATTCTTGATAAAATAAATTTAGATGTTAACAATATGGACTCTGCTATCCCTTTAGGCATCCATTTACCATTTTCTAATCCGCATTTCTTTCATCGTTACGCTTTAAATTATTTGTCCTATAAGTCCCTGGATTATGAGCAATTAGCACGCTCAATTATCCATAAAACACTATTCATGTCTGGCGAGAAAGACAAACAGACAAACGTTAAAAGTACAATAAAAATCAAAAATCAAACTAACGATTCTTCGCTTTATATCGAAGAAGATGGCGATCATTATGAGCTGTTTAGAGCTAACTCTAAAGCACTAAATTATTTGAAAGAATTTTTAAGCAAGGAATTAGATTATGCTAAGTGAGTTGCTTGAGCGCCAGTCAATCGGAGAAATCTTTGAGCAGGTCGTAACTGATTTTCCTAACAATGTGGCAGTGAGTTATCAAGATAAAAAGCTATCTTATGATGAACTTAATTCTCGAGCGGAATATTTAGCTGAAATAATAATGGAGAAGGGAGTAAAAAGAGGCGATGTTGTTGCGATGCTAATGGGACGTACTCCCGATATGGTTGTAGCAATGATTGCCATAATTAAATGTGGCGCTGCTTATTATCCCGTTGATAAAAACAATCCAGTAGTCCGTAATCGCTATTGTTTAGATAATGCACAGGTTTCCTTGATTTTAACTGACTCTGATTGTAGTGATTTATTAGAAGAAAAAAGAGAAGAACTTAATGTTACAGAAAAATTAAAGCTTGATAAACGATCATCATCAAGTCTTAACACAATAAAAAAAATCTTTCATGACAAAGATGATAAAGTTTATGTGATGTTCACCTCGGGTTCCACCGGTGATCCTAAAGGGGTGGTTGTACCAAGCCGAGCCGTTGTTCGCTTAGTTAAAGCAACCAATTACATTACAATTGATCCGCAAGACACCATTTTTCAATTTGCCCCTTTGTCATTTGATGCCTCTACCTTTGAGATTTGGGGAGCGTTACTCAATGGCGCGACCTTGGCTCTTTATTCAGGACTCGGGTTAGACCCTAATTTATTTGCGAGAGAATTAAAACAGAATCAAGTGAGTATACTATGGCTAACGGCCGCATTGTTTCACTTGTTTGCAACTCGATATAAACCGCTTCTTTCATCATTACGAGTTTTGCTCGCTGGTGGTGATGTTCTTAATCCGCAATTAATTTCTAATGTACTAGATGAATTCCCGCATTTAATTGTTATAAATGGCTACGGGCCTACTGAAAATACTACCTTTACTTGTTGTCACCAAATGACTATTAAGAATAAACCAAGCAGCATGGTTCCTATCGGCTTGGCTGTTTCTGGTAGTGATATTCATATTTTAGATGAAGATAAAAAAACGGTTCTTATTGGAGAAGTTGGAGAGTTATACACTTCTGGTAAAGGGGTTGCATTAGGTTATTTAAATCAAAGTCAGGGTTCGGATACTTTCTTCAATGACTCTTCAATAGCCGATGGTTTGATATATAAAACAGGTGATTTAGTACGACAGAACGAATTGGGTGAGATAGAGTTCGTGGGACGTATTGACAATCAAGTAAAAATTAGAGGTTTTCGTGTTTCTTTAGAAGAAATTAGAAATTCGTTAATGAAACTGAATGTTATAGATGATGTTGTGGTTAAACTTGAAAAATTTGAAACAGGGGATCAAAGGTTGGTCGCTTATGTTCAATTAACCAAAGACTCAGCTTGTACTGGAGCTGACATAAAAAAAATATTAACCGAAAAAATACCAAGTTATATGGTGCCCGATTTTATCCAAGTTAATCGGGAGCTACCTATTAATCAGAATGGTAAAATTGATAGTAAAAAATTAGTGAATACATTTTAGTAGTAAATGACAATCCAAAAACTTTATTAATCACTGAGAAAAGAAGGGAATAAAATGGCTAAAGAAAAAATAGAAGAAATTATTGTTGGCTTATTCAAAGAAAAACCAATACTTAATGAAATTTCACCTGATCAAGATTTTTTCGATTTCGGTGCATCATCTTTGACTATTGTTGATCTTCAAATTCAAATTGAAGAGGCTTTAAAAATAGAAGTTCCGACATCGAAGTTGATGAGTAACCCAACCATTCAGGGCTGGATCTCTGCTTATTCAGAAACTGCGGCTTGAGTGAGTAACTGTTCGCTCTAAAGTAAACTTTATTAAATTATATTCACGAAGAGAACATTATGAATAAAAAATTTTCTTTATCGGAAAAAGAACTAGAATCTTTCCGAAAAAACGGTTATGCCGGCCCCTTCGATCTATATGAAAGAGATGAAATAATTGCTAAATATAAGAGTATTCGTAGCTCATTATTTGACAGAGAGTTCGCTGCTTATGATCTGGATAACAAGAGTGTTATTTCTGGTTATGACCGTCATTTAGATATCAACGAACTTAGCGATCATGTAATGCGCCGAGAAATTGCAGATAAACTTGAGGGGATACTTGGGCCTGAAATTATTTGTTGGCGATCAGAAATGTTTCCAAAATACCCTGGAGATGAAGGAACAGATTGGCATCAAGCGGATACATTTGCGCATGCTTCTGGAAAGCCACAGGTGGTTTGGCCAATGAATGAAGACTTTGGTGGCGCGGTAACTGTTTGGACTGCTTTTACCGATGTAACTGAAGAGAATGGTTGTTTACGATTTATTCCTGGAACTCATGAAGAAATGTTTTACGATGAGTCAAAGGAAATGCAATACACGCCAGAAGAAGTCAATAAATTAGAAAAAGATGGCATTAAACGTGGATTTTTTGGTTATGACTATCGTAACTTACAAAAAGATGAGAGCTTTGTACCAGATGAATCAAGGGCTGTTTCAATTGAAATGAAAGCTGGCCAATTTGTTATTTTTTGGTCAACTCTAATGCATTCATCTTTACCTAATATTACAACTAACCAAACTCGTTTAGGATTTACTTCTAGATACGTTCCTGCAAGTGTCAAAATATATCCTGATGTTGATGCTATTGAAGAATACGGTAGTGTTATATCTCTTGATAAGTTTGGTGTTGTTGTTGTTGCTGGAGATAACCAATCAAAGCACAACCGCGTTGTCACTAAAAATTTACGTGGCGTTCCTTTTAGTGCTCACAAAGAAGTTGAGACAAAAGAACCTGAGTTAACTGAAGCTTAGTCAGCTTTAAGCTATTACTTAAAAGTATTTTGAGTAATAGCTTGTTTTGAAATTTTCTTACTTCGTATATACCTGTCACTTCGCTGTTGAAAGGATTTTAAGCTAGTCATATGCAAACTATAAAAAAGTACTATCAGAATCATCCAATGATATGCTTGATGCTGAGCTTTGTTGTTGTTCCTTTATCGCTTTCAGTTTATCTCGCCTATGGCTATGTGATGAACACTAATGCATTAGAAGAAGGTAATACTTATGTTAAAGGTCTTTCTGCGCCAGTAGAAATTTCTCGTGATCAACACGGTGTAGTCAATGTTGTTGGTGTTTCTGATGAAGATGTATTTTTTGCAGTTGGATATTCTCATGCTCAAGATCGTTTATGGCAATTAGAAATTCAACGTCGAATGACTCGTGGTCAATTAGCTGAAGTCTTTGGTAAAAGTGCAGTAAATTTTGATGTTTATATCAGGACATTAGGAATTCATAATAATGCGAAAAAATCTTTAGCTGCTTTAACACCACAAGCAATTCGTTCATTAGAAGCTTATGCAAATGGAATTAATGCCTGGATTAATTCAACCAAAGATTTTCCTCTAGAGTTTACTATGCTGGGAATTCAACCTGCACACTGGTCGCCTGAAGACTCTATTGCTTGGGTTAAAATGTTTGCACTCAGTTTATCTGGAAACTTCCAGCAAGATTTGAATCGCATGATAGCTATGCAAACCTTACCTAAAGAAAAAGCGCAAAAACTTTATTGGGAAAATTATGATGAAACGGTATCAATAGGTTCACCACCAAGTGACAAATTAGTGAATGCGCTAGGGCTGTTTGCAAACTTTACCAATACAATCGAAGCAGAGTGGAATATTAATCGTAAAAATATTGGAAGTAACGCTTGGGTTATATCAAAAGAACATTCAGCTAATGGATTAGCAACATTAGTTAATGATCCTCACCTAGGTCTTGAACTACCATCTCAATGGTATGCCGTTAAATTACAGGGTAAAAAAATATCAGCATCTGGAATGACGTTAGTGGGCTTACCCGTAGTCATGTTAGGAAAAAATGACTCCATAGGTTGGGGAGCGACAAACATGATGGCTGATACTATGGATTTATATTTTGAAGATATTGATACCAATAACGTTAATCAATATCGACGTTCAACGGGTTGGAAAGAATTTACGACAAGAACTGAAGAGATTCAGATTAGATCTGACTTCCCTGCATTCTTAAGAGAACCACTCGCACCGATTAAAATAAAAATTAGAGAAACAGATTATGGTCCTATTATTTCAGATGTTATTGGTAGTCTGGATAAGCCCCTATCCTTAAGATGGATAGGGGGAGCAACCAACGATACATCTTATGATGCATTTTTATCGCTAAATTATGCCGCAAGCTGGCAGCAAGTTAAAGATGCAATGAGTTATCAAATATCTCCAGCAATGAATCTTTTTTACGTCGATAAACAGCAAAATATAGGTCTTTTAGGCGTTGGAAAAATTCCTATCCGAAAATCTGGAGATGGAAGTTTACCCGTTCCTGGTTGGGAAGCTGCTTATGATTGGATTGGTTCTATTCCAGCAACTGAAATGCCGCAAAGTTTTAACCCAGAAAGTGGTTATTTATTGTCAGCCAATAATAAAGTCACTAATAGTGATTACCCTTATTTTATTTCAAATGACTGGGCAGATCCTGAAAGAGCTGAACGAATTGAACAGCTTATTACTAACGCTATTACAAAAAATACAAAAATGAGTTTAGAAATGCATCAGACATTTCAACAAGATCAAGTCGACTTGCAAGCACTAGAATTATTACCGGAAATTTTAACAATAGATGCCAAAGAACCCGAAATTAAGGCAATGTTAGAAATTTTAAACAATTGGGATGGTACGACTGATACACAAAGTGTTGCCTCAACATTATTTTTTACTTGGGCGAGACATATTCGTTATGAACTGTTTATGGATGAATTTACTGATTATTGGGGAGATCCGAATTTAAAGCGTCGACAACAAACGATTGTTCAAGAATTGTCATTAAGTAGTGTCAAGATGGCCCTTGAAGGAAATGAGTTGAATTGGTGTGACAAAACTGAGACAAAAGAAATTGAAAGCTGTTCTGAAATTAAGCTCGATGCACTTTATACAACTTATAACGAGCTTTATAAATTATTTGATAGTGATCTCGAAGATTGGACATGGGGGAAGGCTCAAAAAGCCGTTTATGGCCATAAGCCATTTAGTGATATCAAAGGGTTAGATCTATTTTTTGAGCGTAGTGTTCCCGCTGGAGGCTCTCCGAATAGTATCAATATGTCTATTTTTAGTTTTAAGCCTGATGAAGGATATGTAAGAACGGTTGGACCCATATTCAGACAGCTTATTCAACTTTCTGATGATACAAAAACACAGTTATTAATTAATTCTACTGGTCAGTCAGGTAATGTTGTGAGCCCTTATTACGACGATATGATAGAGCCATTTTCTAATGGTCAATATTATTCGTTGTCTTCAAGTAAAGATGTGTTCCCAAAAACACTTAATCTTTTACCAACAAAGGTTAATAACTAGGGAGATCTTTATGAAAATTTTTAACACTCTTATTCAAACGTCACCTTTTAAGGTATTTGTTTCCTTATTGCTGAGTACATTTGCAGGTGTGGGATACGCATTATTAATTCCAATCATACTTAATAGTTTTAATGGAGATACTCAGTTTGCCGTTTTACAAGAAGAACCTATTATGTTTCTTTCTTTTGAAGTGAGTAGTTATCGATTTGCTGCACTTTTCTTAATTTCTTGTCTGGGTATTTTAGGCACGAGAACGCTTTCTCAACTTGTTCTGTCCCGTGTTGCTATT
>JAUIHB010000076.1 GCA_030432465.1 Gammaproteobacteria bacterium | reverse complement strand
CTCCGCACGCGTGCATTATATGCAAGGTATTTTAATTTCATTCATGAAATATAAATGAATCCTACGATGATTTGAATGCAGTCTGTTCCGAATAGGCAGCCCGTGCCCGAATGGTCGATGGATAAGGTAAGCTCTCTCGCACATATTAAAGTATGCGAACGGGATCCAGATGAACTGGCAAGAGGGGATTTTTTTAGGATCTAGAGATAAAAGACTAATGTCACGTTAATGATACAACGCGACATTAGCTGCAAAGACAATTAATAAGCATTATAAAATAGCTATACCGCTAATTTTCCGTACTTTTGGGTGCTCCTTCATCTCTTGCCAAAGCAGCAGCTCTTACACTACTTTGTACTAAGATTAAGAGCTCACGCAAAGCAACTGAGAATTTAGCAAATTCATGACGGCTACTCGTTCTAAAATCTGCCAGCATCTGCTGCCAACGAGACAGAAGGTTAGCATTTTCTATAATCCAATTAATTATACGCTCTTCTGCTGAAACCGATTTACTCGACATATGCAAAACAGCTACGGTTAAACTACGTTGCTGCCAATCGAGATCTTCACGGAACGATGCTCTAGCAAATGCCTGCCAGTGATTGTCCACAGGTTGTAAATTGATTTGATCCAGAAACCAATGCAATTCAAGCTTAGCACCTAACTTGAAATAAACTTCGGCAACTAAAGAAACTTTTAGACCTGTAAGTTTCGCCATTTCAACAATATCCAAGCCAGAAAACATCGTACTTAAATAGCAAATTTCTTCTGCTAGTTTTCTTGGAACACCGTGTTCGACCCATTTATCAACATTCTTTCTAATGGCACGATTCTCTTTTTTATCCAATACTTTATGAATATTTTTCTGTAACTCAGCGAGTCCATCTTTAAAATAATCAATACCTTCTCTAATTTCCAGATTTTTACGACGATGGCGCAAAAACCAACGCGTACAACGTCGACTCATTCGTTGCGTCTGGTAAAACATATCATGCTTAATTTTAGATGGAATGGAATGATCAAGCTCTTCAATTTCTTTCCATAAAGTCGGCATATTGTATATTTCTTTCGCTAGCGTAAAACAAGTCGCCACATCCGCAGGGGTAGCTCCAGTTTCATCAATTGCTCGGAAAGCAAAGTTACTACCCAGATAATCCACCATTTCATTAGCAATTCGCATTGCGATAATTTCATCTTTTAACGGATGACTTTGTGTCTGCTCTGCAAACTTTCGACGAATCGGTTTAGGAAAATAATTAACCAGAACATCTCGGTAAAATGGTTCATTGGCCACTTCAGGAATACATAAATCTTCTTTTAGTACGTTTTTACCATAAGCGGTTAATACGGCAATTTCAGCTCTTGTAAGTCCCTCACCTTGCGCCAAACGCTCCAGCAGTTCTTCATCGGTAGGCAAAAATTCTAATTCACGATCAATGTTGCCCTCTTTTTCGAGCCAATGGATAAATCTCAACAATTCTTTAACCATAGTTGCCGAGCGCTCTTCACTCACACTTATTGATTGTGCTTGAAGAAAGTTTTCACGGAGAACAATATCACTCACTTCATCAGTCATTTTAGCCAACATGTTGTTACGTTGCTTTAATGTCATCTCTCCCGTAGCAACTAACTGGTTCAGCAAAATCTTAATGTTCACTTCGTTATCAGAACAGTTCACACCACCTGCATTATCGATAAAATCGGTGTTGGCACGACCACCATTTCGCATATATTCAATGCGACCTAACTGAGTCACTCCTAAATTCCCACCTTCTCCGATGATTTTACAACCTAAATCAACACCATTTACGCGTAATCCATCGTTTGCTCTATCACCCACTTCACCATGGGATTCTTTACGAGATTTGACATAAGTCCCTATCCCTCCATTCCAAAGTAAGTCCACTTCTGACTTTAATATCGCATTGATTAAGTCATTAGGTGACAATGCAGCTACATCGACACCTAAAAGCTCACACATTTCTTTGGATAACGGAATAGCTTTGGCCGAACGAGAAAAAACTCCACCGCCTTTAGATATTAAATCTTTATCATAATCTTCCCAACTTGAACGCGGGAGATTAAACAAGCGTTCTCTCTCAACATAACTTTTTTCTGGATCAGGTTTTGGATCAATAAAAATGTGTAAGTGATTAAATGCCGCAACCAATTGGGTATGTCGCGAGCACAACATGCCATTACCAAAAACATCCCCAGCCATATCACCGATGCCTACAGCAGTAAAATCAGTTGTTTGACAATCAACTCCCATTTCCATGAAGTGACGTTTAACCGATTCCCATGCGCCTTTCGCCGTGATCCCCATTTTTTTGTGGTCATATCCAACACTTCCACCGGATGCGAATGCATCTCCCATCCAAAAGCCGTATTCTTCAGCTATACCATTAGCTATGTCAGAGAAAGTCGCCGTACCCTTATCAGCAGCAACAACTAAATAAGGATCATCTTCATCCAGTCGAACTACTTCAGAAGGTGCGACTAATTTTCCATCAACCAAATTGTCAGTAATATCTAATAAAGCGCTGATAAAAATTTTATAACAAGCGATACCTTCTGCAATAAAGTCCTCTCGCGACAATTCCGATAAATGACGTTTACAAACAAATCCACCTTTAGCTCCTACTGGCACAATCACTGAGTTTTTAACTTGTTGTGCTTTCACTAAGCCTAAAATTTCCGTTCGAAAATCTTCTCGCCTGTCAGACCAACGCAGGCCACCACGAGCAACCTTTCCTCCGCGCAAGTGAACTCCCTCGACTCGAGGGGAGTAAACAAATATTTCAAACATTGGAGCTGGCTTTGGAATATCAATTATTTGACGTGGCCTAAGCTTAAATGAAATATAAGTTTTATATTGATTACTACTTGTCCTTTGATAAAAGTTGGTTCTCACTGTAGCATCAATTAATTCTAAATAACGATTTAAAATTCTATCTTGGTCAAGTATTGCGACAGTATCTAACGCTTCTATCACTTGGTGGTGCAGACCTTTAATTTTACTTTTATTTCTTTTAATTTTCGGATCAAAGATAAAACTAAAATATTCAACAAGTAATCTAGCGATATCTGGGTAAGCCGCTAAGGTTTCTTCAATGTAACTTTGTGAAAAACTCGAACCTATTTGCCACATGTATTTGGCATAAGCCCTTAGCATAGCAATTTCACGCCAATCTAACGATGCAGCTAAAACTAATCGATTAAAACCATCATTTTCAGCATCTTCAAACCAAATTCGAGTAAATGCCTGCTGAAACTTATCTTTAACTTTATCAAGCTTTAAATTGTCGCCATCCGGGTGACGCATGACAAAATCACTAATCCAACGCTCCGCGCCATCCTGTGGTTTAATTTTATAAGGCTTTTCACCAATGATATTAAGTCCCATATTTTCCAGCATTGGAATTACGTCAGACAGAGGTTTGGGTTTATCTCGATAGAAAAGCTTAAAACGAATTCGATCAGAACTATCATCATTGGAACGATAAAGCTGCATGCTCAATGCATTACTTTCAGTAATGGACTCCATGTGCTTAATATCATTAACTGCTATAGTAACCGCAGATTCTTCTTGATAAGCAATCGGAAAACGATTGGCATAACGTTCTGAAAGTCGCTTACCTTGATTTTCACCAAATTCTTTGATCAGGGCTTCTTTTAAAGTGTCCTCCCATGAACGAGTTGCTCGTTGTAACATTTTTTCTAACTTATTCTGATTAAACTGAATGTCTTCAGCATTTTCTACTGGCACAATAAAATGAATACGTGCCAAAATAGACTCAGAAAAACTCGTGGTAAATTGAGGTTCTGATATAGCCCTTAAGTTTTTCTTAAGGATCTTAGTCACTTTAATTCGAATTTTTGTTGTGTAAATTTCTCGCGGAACATAAACCAAGCAGGAGAAAAAACGCCCGTAAGGATCACGCCGAATAAATAATCGAACAATAGGCCTTTCTTGTATTTGTAGAATCCCAATTGCTGCATCGTACAAATCATCAACTCGCGTTTGAAATAGCTCATCCCGAGGATAGGTTTCTAAAATATTCTTTAATACTTTTAAATCATGCTCTAGCTTGGTAAGGCCGGAGCGTTTTTGTACTGCTTGAATCTTTTGTCTCAGTACAGGAATGCTCATTGGGTTTAAATTGTAAGCTGCCGAGGTATACAAACCAATAAAACGATCTTCGCCTATAATTTCTCCTTTATTATTAACTCTCTTAATCCCAATATAATCAATATGCGCAGGTCGATGAACTCGACTGACAGAACTTAGTTTTGTTAGTACTAACAGGTTTTCTGTATTTAGAATAAGGTTTTTGGCACCTTTTGGTAAATCACCTAATGAATAAGCTTTAGGAGCCCAGTTAGCTTTTGTTTTCAACCCCAGACAAGCTTCTTTTTGTGGCGTTAACCGAATATCTTTATCTACTTTACTCAACTCGTAATAGGTGTAGCCTAATAAAGTAAAATGGTTGCCGCTAATCCACTCTAGAAAGTCTCGACATTCGATGTTTTTTTCATTAATAAGCTTTTGCGGTAAATTATTTAATCGCTCAATAACTTCCTGCAATTTACCTTTCATTGGACCCCAATCAGCCACGGTAACTCGTACGTCAGATAAAACTTCTTCTAAATTCAACTGAATGACTTCGAGTTCTCGCTCATCTAATTGACGATCAACTTCCAAATACATAGGTGTAATACTTGATGATGGTGAATCGGGATCTGGACGTGAAACATGGGTAATGCGTTGATTTTTATTACGTTTAACGTCCAAAGGAATATGAATATGTAAATGAATATTAATTCCCATCCGATTAAGCTCCATACGTATGGAGTCGACCAAGAAAGGCATGTCATCATGAACTAACTCAATAATCGTATGTCGAGACTGCCAACCATGACTATCCCGCTCAGGTGTATAAATTCGTAAATTACACACTTCTGTGCTTTTCTGCATATACTTCCATACACTCACTATTGAAGCATAAAGCTCCTCCTCCGTTTTTAGTTCGATTTCATTACTAGAAATACCAGAACAAAAATAATGTGCAAATTGTGCAACTAACTCGGCTTGTTTAGACGAAAAATCTTTATTTATTTGCTCAATTACAGATTTAAAAAGTTGTGAATTGTGTATTTTTTTATCGATGGACATAAATATTCCTTACCTGAGGCTAGGAGGACGGATGTGCATAAATCTTATATGCAACATACAGGGTCGTGAATGTAGTAAGTGTGGTAGATAACAAAGGAGATTGCCAAATAAACGCCAATAAGAAATTGTACGTTTGCCTATTTTTGATGCAATAACGGTCATGTAAATAAATTTGAAAAGCCACTAAAGTAGGCAGCAAACCTTTAGTTATAAGATGCTGCCAATTGTAGGGGAAAGTTTAATCATTAGCACTAACTAAATCGATTAAAAAGTGACTTTTTTAAGTTTCTTTTTATATTCCAAGCTTCCAATGAATGATGCAGCTTTTGTATGCCTTATCAATACATCAACGCCGATATAAAAATGATGCTAATGCCGGTAATAAAATGACGGCGCCTAACATGTTAAATAAAAACATAAAGGTTAATAAAATACCCATATCAGCTTGAAATTGAAGTGCAGACATCAGCCAGGTGCTTACGCCAATAGCTAAAGTTATGCCGGTAAAAAATACCGCATTCCCCGTTAAATTTAAGGTTTTCAAAAAAGCTTCAGAAATAGATTCTCCTGCCCGAATAAAAACAATCATCCGAGAGAAAATATAAATACCATAATCAACGCCAATGCCTACGCCTAATGCGACGACAGGTAAGGTTGCAACAGTTAGTCCAATATCAAGTAATGTCATTAACCCCTGCGCCATAATTGACACAATCGCAAGTGGAACAACGATACAAATAGTCGAACGGATTGAACGAAAACTAATCAAACAGAGTACAGTTACTGCTAAATAAACCCAAATCAGCATAGGGATCTGTGCTTCAGATACGGCTTCATTTGTTGCCGCCATAACACCAACGGGTCCTGTTGCAAGGCGAAACTTTATTTTTTCGTGTGGGTTATTTGCGACATAACTTTTTACTGCATCGACTACCTGTTGAATAGTTTCCGCTTTGTGATCTTTGGTAAAAACAAGTACAGGTATGACACTACAGTTTGTGTTAAATAGCCCGCTGCTGGTTTCCAGATATCGAATAGACTGTACCAGCGTTGCTTGTTCTTGTGGTAAAACTCGCCATTGCAACGCACCTTCATAAAACCCAGCATTTAATATTTTAGCTACCGATGGCAAACTGATAGCGGATTGAACGCCTGATAAATTTTCAATATGCCATTGAAACTTATCGATTTCATGCATTATTCCATACTCAGTACAACCATCTGGGACGGTTTCCGCAATAATCGAAATCATATCGGTACCAATAGAAAAATTATTGGTCACAAACTTTGTATCTTGATTATAAACAGAGTCTTGTTTTAATGCTGGCGCACCAGCATGCAAATCTCCAACTTTCATATTTCGCGCAAACATAAAAGCAACGACAACGAGTAGTAGAGCAACTAATAAAGTTTTTGTCGCTGTTCTTATTTGCGCAAAACCAGAGAAAAAACGCCATAGAACAGCTTGTTTTTTACTCGACTGTTCAACTTTTTCAGCAAAGTTTTCAGGAAATTTTGCAAAGGATAATAAAACGGGTAACAAAATTAAGTTCGTTAAAATGATCACTGCTACCCCTAAGCTTGCAGTAATCGCTAACTCTTTAATAATATCAATTTTAATAAATAATAAAGTTAAAAAACCGATAGTATCACTTAATAAAGCAATCATGCCGGGAACAAATAACCGACAACAAGCCTGATAAGCAGCCGTTTTAGCACTCGCCCCTGAAGCAACATTTTTGCCTACAGCATTAATCATTTGGACGCCATGACTGACTCCAATGGCAAAGACTAAAAACGGAACGAGAATAGACATGGGATCAATGCCAAAACCTAAAATCGTTAATAATCCTAGCTGCCAGATAACGGCGGTAACAGAACAAACGAGCGGTAGTACAGTCAAATTAACTGAATTAGAATAAAGATAAACTAAGATAGCAGTAATCACTAAGGCTAAGCCAAAAAATGCAACAACTTGTTTAGCCCCATTACTTACATCCCCGATCATTTTTGAAAAACCGATAATGCGAACTTCAATATTGGGGTAATCAGCTTCTATTTTTGTTCTTATGGTTTCCAATTGCTCAGCAACCGCCACCAAATCTGTTTTTTGTTTAGTGCTAGGATCAATCGAAAGCAATTGTGCGCTGATCATCGCAGAAGCAAAGTTATTCGCTACTAAGCGTCCCACTAATCCAGCCTTCAAAACATTGCTTTTAACAATTTGTAGCTGCTTTTGTGAACCATCGAAACTTGCCGGAATGACAGGACCACCAACCATGCCGTCTTCAACAGCTTCAACAAAACGAGTATTTGGAGTATATAATGAGCTCATGAGTGGCTCTGAAATACTGTCTATTGAGGCGACCAAGTTGGTAGTTCGGGATAATGCTTCGAAAAAGGATTCATTAAAAATATCGCCAGACTTGTCTTCAAGTACAACTAAGACCCTATTCGCTCCTCCAAAATGTTCCTGATGCTCAATATAAGTCTGCATATATTCATGCTGTAACGGTATATTTTTTTCGAAACTTGCATCAACTCTTAACTGAGAGGCAAAGAACAACATACCTAGCGTAACAATTCCGAATAACCAAACAATGGTTTTTCGCTGCCCAAAAATCCATTTTTCAATTAGCTTTTCTAAATTAAAACGACTCATTCAGTAAATATCCAGTTTGTTATTCAGCTTTAATCGAAATTGGCTCGTATCACGCCTTGAATTCCAACTAACAATATTTTATTTTTATTAAGAACAACGGCATTCGCCAAGTGCACTCGATCAGGTCTTTGAATAAGAGAAACAGAATCTCCCATATTATCACTCAATAGCTGAGTGCCATCAGTGCCAACAATTAATAATCGCCCCTCAGGTAAAATAACTAATTCTTGTAATACGGAAATAGTACCTGTTTCAATTTCTTTCCATGAACTTCCGTTATCAGATGATTTAAATAAATGTCCACGTAACCCCATAACCAATAGATCACCACTGGGCAAACTTGCAATATTAAAAAACGAGCCATCATAAGGACTGTCCAGTTTTTGCCAAGTAGCCCCCAAATCTTCCGATTTCGCCAGAAATCCTAACTCTCCTGCCATATAAAGTGTCTTCGTTGTCTTTTGATAAGTCAGAGAGTAAAAATGAGGGAAGCCAATTTCATAATCCTCCAAATCAGATTGATGAATCGAATTCCAACTATCTCCCCCGTCGGTCGTTGCTAGATAAAGGCCATAAGCACCAACAGCCAAACCATTCTGCGGGTCATTGAACCAAACATCAAACAACGCTGGTTGATCTAAACTTTTACTATGGTGCTGCAACACACAAGTATCAACAGCATTAGTCGGTGTTAAAATAGTTTGCTCATGCCCTATAGCCCAACCATTTTTTTCGTCAATAAAAAATAATTTTGTTAATAAAGCTTCCGTTGGAACCAATTTTTGTTGCCAGTTTTGTCCTGCGTCATCAGAAACCAAAATATGTCCACGCTCACCAACCGCAACCAATCGATTACTGGCAATTTGTTTAATATCCATAAGTAAACGATGAGGCGCTTTTACGGCTTGAGTATTAAGCTCTTCTGCAACAGCAAAAACTCCCTGCAATCCTATGAATAGTATTAGATAAAATAATATGTGTTTTTTAACCAACATTAAATTAAGCGCCTAACCCAAGTGAATAATAAGCTTTGAATATACCTGCATAATGAAAATCTTTGTACGCTCTATTTATCTCATAAATTTAGAGAAGATTACTACCTTTGTTTTGAGATTTAGACGTACAAACAACAAATATTCATTCTTCATAAAAAATAACCTATTCAACCATGAAAAAAGGCCGGCATAATACCGACCTTTATTCTGCACAATTGACAATCAATGAATTAAAAACATTACTTCGAATAAATCACACAAAGTCAATTATCGATTACTTACTTTTTACCTGCGCGACGCAGCGCCGCAGGTGTGAAATCATTTTTGGTTCGCTTAGCAGAAAAATCATACATTTCATCTTCGTTGTCTAAACCGAGTGCTAAATAACGTCCCGACTTTAGATCATGGAAAACTTCCAAAGTCGACCATAACGCTGGAACTTCATAATAATTCAAAGCATGCGACATACCGACACGCCATAATTCATCTTGCGTGTCATAGATATCAGTAATAGCAATCTGCCAACTATCTTCATCAATATAAAAAACACGCTTTTTATACTGATGACGAGTGCCTTCTTTCAGGTTAGCTTCAACAACCCAGACTCTGTGTAGCTCATACCTGACCAAGTCTTGGTTTATATGCCCAGCCTTCACAATATCTGAGTATTTCACTTGATCAGAATGTAGTTTATAAGTGTTATAAGGTATGTATAACTCTTTTTTACCTACTAATTTCCAATTATAACGATCAGGCGCCCCATTAAACATATCAAAGTCATCTGTAGTACGTAGTCCGTCTGCCGCAGTCCCAGGAGCATCGTAAGCAACATTTGGAGCACGTCTTACACGACGTTGACCAGTATTATATGTCCATGCTTGACGTGGTTTCTTTATTTGATCAAGTGTTTCATGAACCAATAAAGCGGTTCCCGCCAGTCGAGCTGGAGAAGTCACCCATTGTTTAAAATAAAACAACATATTGGTTTCTTCTAACTCCGAAGGTTTAGTACCTTTTTTAGTGTAATGCTGGTCAAGCTCATCTTGGAATTTAACCAAAGTATAACTACCATCACGTAATGGTGTAACTTGTCCTGTATGACGAGTCACAGTTTCGCCACGATACCGGACAATATGATTCCAAATCACCTCTAAACCACTTTGTGGGATTGGGAACGGAACACCAACAGCAGCATTTTTTAACCCATTACCACCTTCAACCAGTGTAGAACGGAGAGAGTTAGCCTTGGTTTCGTCATAGACATGCTGCGGATAAGAAGCGCTACGATGCGTTGGATATATATCCATTTTAAACGTATCAGGATAAGCTTTAAATAGAGCGACTTGTCCCGCCGTTAAATTTTCTTTATGTTTATCAACATTTTTGCTCGTAATCGTAAATTTAACTTTATCACTAGCATAAGGATCAGGATGAAAATCACCAGCCTTAAATCCTGCCGGTACTTTTGTAATTCCCCCACTCCACGCAGGTATTGTACCTGCTGCATTACCAGCTTTTTCTGATCCCATAGGAGTCAAGCTAGTACCTAATTTTGCTGATTCTTCTTCTGACACTTTAGCCATTAAGGCAGTTGATGCAAGTCCATAGCAAACCGCTGCGGCGATTATTGTCTTTGATAATTTTAAATGAATACCCATGTTTGCTCGTCCTTCTTAAAATGAATAACTGACATTTGCTGCCAGGAAGTCACGGTCGCCCATTAAGTTAGTGGTACCACCGTCAAAAAATGCGGAATAGCCTATATCGGCTTTCCATTTTGCCTGTAAGTCCATCCCAAGACCTATAGTGACTGCTTTGCGATCTTCGACAAAGTTACTTATAGGTCCAGGAGTTGTCCCGTTGACATCATGTTGGTACACAATTCGAGGGTGTAAGTTCCATCCTCTAAAAACATCAGTGTAATCCCAACGACTGACTATACGATAGCCCCACGAAAAACTGTCAGCGAAACGATTCTGCTCAACACCTTCACATTCAACGGGTACGCCTCCCACACTGCAACCGGAACCGGGTGAAATAAAGCCTAGACCACGTCCTGCTCTATCAGGATTTCCGCTACGCAGTGTTCCAGGCGCATTAAACCTTAGTACGCTTTTTTCAGGCATATCTAAAATCTGATTCGCTCCAATCTCAGCAAGCATGACCCACTGATCAGCTCCCCACAAAGGACCGATAAATTTAGTAATTGTTGTCTGATACTGAACAGTGTCAAATAAACGATATCCCGAAATTTCTTCTCCTGGGACTGCACCACCTGGTATTTGCGAAGTTCCGCTGGGTATACTCCCTACAGGTTCAAGCGTTGCGAACAACAGCTCTACATCGTCTATTTGTAATGGTTCATCTTGGCGGTAGGTCATTTCACCAGCGATGGAATACCCGCTATCGGTTGATGTATTAAAACTAAAACCATACATTTGAATATCTTCCAGATATTCAAAAAGCCCAACAACTTCAGTACCATTATGTGCGAAAGCACTAATAATCGGACGCTTGTTATGGTAATTCACATAATAAAAGCCAAATTCCGTATAATTCCAGTCTTCTGCTAACCAAGCTAATTTTAAGCCGAACTGACCACTGTCTTCAGCATCCCTATCTCCAATTCGTCTAGCAACCGTTCCCGGAGTATTTTCACCGTACTGGGAAAACCCAAGATGGATACCACTGCCAGTTTCCCCAGTGAAATCCTGAGTTGAAAAATAAGTTCCCGGCTCATCTGTTCTAAAATGTTCCCATTCAAACTGAACAAATGCTTCCATACTGACTGTCGCAGATAAATCCAATGAAGTCCAAAGTGTGTTAACTGGAATGAGCCCTTCTTTGATTTCTGAACCAGGAACCCGTAAAGCAGTTACATCAATGGCATTAATTTCAGATAGTCCGTGTTGGATAAATGTACTCTCCCCCCAACTGACAACTTGTTTGCCCAAGCGGCTTTGCATGACACCATCGCCAAAGTCCCAGGTTCCATAAATATAGGCATCTAGCAAACGGTAGTCTTCACCCTGCTCATCAAGAGCAGCTTCCGAAATAGGCTTGACTCGTGATTCTGGCTTATCATTTAATTCAAAATCGTAAAAACCAGTACCTCGAAGAAAAAATCCCCAACCACTATCGTGTTCCATTCCTAATTCAGTGGTTATTTTAGCAACAGTTGAAAATGCATCGCCTTTATCAAAATTTAAATTACCATCATCCCCATTATTACCCCAAGCTCCCTGAGTTAACTCAACTCCTGAGCCCGGAAAAGTCGACAATTCTCCGGGGCCTAAACCTAATAAATTGGAATGACCAATTCGCTTATCATCACGTTCTTCCATACGCCAACCTGAGCCCAATGACACCGTAGTATCCCAACTACCATTCCAACTATCAGTGCTAATTTCGATCGCTTGCGTAACGTTTGGCACAGTTAAAGCCAAGGACACAGCCACTGCTACACCCGCAAACTTAATTTTGTGTTTTGTATTTAGCCCTTTTCTTATCATTGTATTACCTTCCCGTCGAAGAGCGGTTTCTGTGAATTGTCTAAAATGAAAACATATAGCAGTTTAATTTATAAAACTCTAATGTTGTTTCATTAATTTTTGTAGAAGTTCGAGTTAAAGCTATCCCTCGTAAAAACCTATTATGAAAAATCATCCGACCAGTTTAAAGCGTTTTTTTGAAGTTTTTTTTATTCATAAAAATCAATAAGTTAAGTCAATCATATTTTGATGCATCGCAACAAAATCAACGAATTTTCAATAACTTGACCACTTTTCCACTCGCTAAATATTGCAGAACAAACCTTCCATCGACTCCATGATGTGTTACATGTGAAATTAATAAGTTAGCAGGAAACTTAACTTTCTTCCCACATAAACTTGTCACCAGCACATTATTTACTTGACCACGGTAGTACTTTAAATATTCGTTACGCGATATATTAAGATAAAACTCAACTTGTCTTATATCAACGTTGTTGGTGTTTGAGATGTTCATAGGCATCTGATATTGACTCAATTTGCTGCTGTATATAATGAATTTCGTCTTGCAGTTTTCGCTTTGTACGCGTTAATTTCTTTATATTCCTTAACAGCTCTCTACGCCTTTCTTTGCTGATATTGTCAGATATTAATAATTCCTCATCACTCTTTATCTGAGCCACAACAAGGTGATACTCAGCATCAATATCTTCTTCATCTTTTTGAAGACCTTTAAGTTGCTTGCTCAAATGATAAAGAGCTTTTCCTTTTTCGTGACCCAATTTAAACGCATGTAATAACTCTCCTTGGCAAACACTATTCAAACGACTTCCCTGCTCACCCAGATGCAAACCATTATCATAAGTACAGAATTGAACCACTCCTTGCTGATGTCCTTTTAAATAAAGCGCTAAATTGGGTTTTACTTGGTACTCCGCACAAGCTGAGCGATGCTCTCCAATATATGACGACGGCTTACCTGAAGCTCCATCCTCCAAACCAATAATTTGCCAATCAGCAGATTGGCATTCTGATTTATTAAGCGTAGCACACCCCTGTAAAAGATTTATCAAGATAGCACTGACAACTAAATTCAACCCCAGCCATTTTAAACTACTTAAATTTTTGTACATCATAATACTAAATACCACCTGATGATAAACCAACTTGGTTAGCTTGATTAGTTTACAAAACAATACCTTGAAAAATACGAACAAAATAAATTGTTATTTAGATATTTATATTTCTAAATTGATTTCATTATAGTCATTAATGAATAAAGATGAGATTCTCTTTTTTCCAGATATAAAAAAACCGGATAAAATCCGGTTTTTTTATCAATATGGCGCGCATGGAAGGAGTCGAACCTCCGACCGCCTGGTTCGTAGCCAGGTACTCTATCCAGCTGAGCTACATGCGCTTAATCTTTGATGCAAGGCAACAAAGGAGCGGTATTATCCTTTCGGAAATACCTATTGTCAATGCTAATTTAATAATTTTCATTGACTGGTACAATAGTGATGAATTTACCTAACTAACGTTTAATAACCTCATCAATAA
>JAUIHB010000075.1 GCA_030432465.1 Gammaproteobacteria bacterium | reverse complement strand
AGAATAACGCTCTTCCGCATCCTCAAGGTTATCATAAGTTAAATCAATGGCACTTTTTAAGCTTTGGCCGCCGAATAAATCAACAGATTGATAGATAGATTTAACTTGATCAGGAAAAAGCATTTTTGCTTCATAAACATCAACGGAGTGATAAATCTTACCGCCGGCATTGGCATAAGCGAGTGCGGTTGACGCATCAACAGGTATAGAAGAGTTCTCCGACATATAAAACTCAAAACGATGGCCCGTTGTTTGCTCAATATCAACCAAGGTATCAATTTCAGTATCTGCAGCTTGCTCTACTTGAGTTTGCCAAATACGCCTCACTTCAAAGCCGCGACGCTGCATAAGACGCTCTAAAACCGCTCGCCCTGGACGTCCACCAAGATTTAAAATTAGTTTGCCATTGCTCCTGAGCAACGGAATAGATTGTTCAACAGCGCTTGCAATTAAACCTAATCCAAACTGATCTTCAATATAACCTTGCTTTGCAAAATAATTACTCAATGAGTGTAAGTACTCATCACTCGAATTTTCAGCAATTAAACCTTCCATAACATCAGGTTCAGGGTTTAACACTTGTGGTATACAGCCAATAATTCGATCAAAGACTAAATCGCTCTGATTAAAGTGGCTAAACAAATTTGATTCAAAAAAACTAACGCTCTCAATCAGAGACTTTCCGTTGGCCAATCTTTTAACTTGAGCATCTTCATTGTAGGCATTCAGGTATAAGTTAAGTTTTGCACAAACAATTGCTTTAGGATTAATATCTAATCCATAAATGGTATCAGGAGAATAACGTAAGGCTAACGCAATTGTTATCCATCCAATACCACAACCTAACTCAACCACTTTTTTATTACGGTATTCAGCCATAGGGTAACGCAATATTCCCTCATAAAAAGTGAAAGACCAAGCTTCCGGTAAAAAAGTACTTGGAAATTGAAGCAATTGTAAGTGTTGTGTAGCATCCTTTGCATCAAGAACTCTTTGTTGTAAAAACTGAAAATGGCAATTGTCTGGTTTTTCCTTATAAAAATAGTTTTGCAACTCTGATAAAAAACAAAGGGCATCTTTCCGCGTTTCATCAGCCTCAAGTGAAACCAGTAATTTTTTAAACTCAGCGTAGGCTGATTGGCTGGATTGCTGGCAGGCTTTAACAAAATATTTTACAGTGTGTTTCATCATGATTTACTTTATTTGAATGATATTTGAGGTATCCAGAAGCGCTGTTTTTACGAAAAAAACACATCCGTAATAAAGTAACATGCACTTTAGCTCAGAACATTATTTCTTCAATTTAGGATTTTATCAACAAATTATTCCGAAGAAATCAAATATCAAAAAATATAAGAAAGCAAGGGGAGGATTGAAAGGCTAGCCTAGTTTAAATTCAAAAACAAACTGGTAACGAGCATCCTGATGATAAGAGGCAGGTAACTCGAATACCCAGCGTTTGATAGATGATAGCGCACAAAATTCAAATAAACCCGCAGGAGAATCATCTAAAGAAACAATTTTTACTGGCTTACCCTCTTTATCAAGTGAAAACTCAACTTGTACCCAACCTTCTGCATTATTATTAACCGCTTTAGTAGGAAAACAAGGTTGTTCAACTTTAATCGGTTTAGCCGGATCCTCGGTAAGCTCAGGTAGTGGTTTTGTATTATTATGGCTGTTCATCGCTACTTGATTAGTAGTACAACCGCTTACAAGGGCGCTTACAAATAAAAAAATTAATCGCTTGAATATTTTCATGAAATATTAAATTTTTCTTTAAAAAGTTTACTTGAATGTTATGCTAGCTTTACTGATTAGTCGGTAACAAAAAAACACTTGATTAGCAAATGTCACCCAATATATAGCCATTTATCTCTTATTATTATGGCCTAAATTGGTAAAATTACCAATCCACAAGCAATGTTTTCACTGCATATATCTCAGACATAAATATAACTTATAAAACAGGTTATCTTTGTGACATTAAAGCTTTTTGTTGATAATTGATGGCATTATATGCATAGTTCAGAATATGCATAGTTCAAAACAATCACTTGAGCTATTTTGAAAAAAATGAGTAAACTAACGCTTTTCGCTCTGTCAGTAAACTTCTATTATCTATGCCGCTTGATATAGCAAGATTAGAAACTAACCTCAAATTTGGATTTTCGACAACCAATTATGATCAAAAAACTTATTGTATTAGCCTGTTTTATCGCTGTATTTATTATAACAGCCTTAATTTTAAAAACTTCTCAACCCCCCTTAAGTGAACAGGAGTTAAACAACTTATCTACAGTTGTAAAACAAGTCTTTAGTCGACCCTCTCAGCCTGATGGCAGTGCTGCTCAAAATCAACAAAGTGATGCAAAGTCAATTCTTGCGATCATTTACATTCGACCTAATTCAACCTGGTTTTTTAAAGCAACAGGAAATACTGCGTTAATCGATGCTCAATCACGAGAGTTTGCTCGCTTATTTTTGGATGAATTAACATTTGATGACAACAATTACCCTCAACTGACCCATATTCCCCCCAAATACATAACTGACTCAAATGAACCAATGCGGATCGCATCTTATAATATCAATGATATGCAAGTGGCAGTGAGCAAGCTTCCAACCCCTCAAGATATTGATGCCAATATCAACCGCTGGAAAAATCAGCTAGGGTTGTCTCCTGACGCACCACAGTTTGTAAAATATCAAGACAACAATACAACCGTTTTAGTCCGCCTTGATCAGAGTGTACCATCAACGAAGACCTCTTCACCCAAACCACCACAAAAAGAAAATTTAGCTGATTTTGTCGAACTCAACCTTTCTGATAACTGGCAAATACAAGACACCGTAAGCGGTATGGCCTCTGGTGGATTAATTTCACAAGGCATATCACCAAAATTAGAAGTTTCCATTTTACGATTGCCTGCCAATGTACCGCAGGAAACAATATTCGGCATCTGGGAAGAAAGACTTGGCGTTAACAACACTCAAGCAACGCCACCGTTAGAACTCTCTAGCCGACATAACCAAACTTGGCAAATTTATCAACTCACAGGTGAGCAACAAAGCATTTTAATCGGTATGCACCAAGGAAAAACCCGCTATACCTTTTTCAGACTGGGTAATGGTGGGATGTTAGATGGTAGTGTCCTAGCGCAATTCGAAGCACTTTTAAGTAATGTCAAAATTACACAAGAGTAATTTTAGGAATAACTAAGCGAAAGCTCTCTTTCGCTTATCCTTGCAACCAAAAAGTCACAGGTCCATCATTACACAGAGAAACTTGCATATCAGCGCCAAACTGACCGCTTGCAACCTTAGGGTAATTTTTTTGGGATAATTGTAGTAAGTAATCAAATAGCCATTGACCTTTTTCTGGTGGTGCAGCACTTGAAAAACTGGGGCGCTTACCTTTTCGTGTATCAGCGGCCAGAGTAAATTGCGGTACAAGTAATAAACCACCTTGAATATCGGTAACACTTAAATTCATTTTGCCTTCTTGATCAGAAAAAATTCGATATCCCAAAAGTCGCTCTAACAAACGTTCGGCATTAGCTTCTTCATCGAATTTTTCTACTCCAATAAGGGCTAAAACTCCTTGTTTAATTTCCCCTATAACTTGGTTATTAACAACGACATTAGCGTTCGTTACCCGCTGGATCAGTGCAATCATGAGTTAGTTCCTGGTGCATTGCCTTAGTTGCTCGAATTAATCCATCGATTATTCCAGCTTCTGCGGCCGAATGTCCAGCATCGCGTATGATATGTAACTCACAGTTATTCCAAGCATTTTGTAACGCCCATGCATTTTCAACAGGACAAATCATGTCATATCGTCCATGAACAATAATGCCAGGAATATCAGCAAGTTTTTCAATATTGTCGAGCAATTGATTTTCTTCTAAAAAGCAATGATTAACAAAATAATGTGCACTAATTCTCGACATACTTAACGCCACATGAGGCGAAATTAAATGTTCTACAACACCGGGATTAGGTTCAAGTGTTGCTGTTTTTCCTTCCCAAGATGACCAAGCTTTGGCCGCTGACATGCGCGCAATTTCATCATTACCGGTTAAACGTGCATAAAAAGCAGGGAGCAAAGCGTTGCGCTCAGATTTGGGTATCGGTGAAATAAATTCTTGCCAATGATCAGGAAACACTCGGCGAGTTCCATCTGCATACAACCAATCAATATCTTCCTTTCTCCCCAGAAAAACTCCCCGTAAAATTAAACCAAGAACATTTTCTGGGTGAGCTTGAGCATAGGCTAAAGCCAGAGTTGTCCCCCAGCTGCCGCCCATAACAACCCATTGAGAAATGGCCAAATACTCTCTCACCACTTCTAAATCAGCAATTAATGCTTGAGTCGTGTTATTTTCTAAACTGGCATACGGCTCTGAACGACCCGCCCCTCGTTGATCGAGCAATATTATTCGATACTTTTCAGGATCACAAAACCGCCGATTATTTGAACTACAGCCAGCCCCCGGTCCACCGTGTAAATAGACAATCGGGATGCCTTCTTGCGTTCCACTTTCTTCGACATAGAGCGAGTGGCCATCGCCAACATCAATACAATAATGCTGATTAGCTTTTATTTCAGGATAGAGCTGTTGCATTGCGCACATATTCTCCAACAAGATATTTAATTAAGACTAGCACACAAACCCCTAAATTAAGCGGTATTCATTCTTAACGAGGTTCAAATTTATCAATTTTCTTAAAATATTAAGCTCAAATGATTATTTTTTATCATCATTTTCTTGCGACTCTTGCTGAGACTTTTCCTGTTCACTCGCGTGTCCCCCATCACCTTCGAGAATAATAACGACTCCTTTAGGCACCTTTCTAGGTTCAAGCCCTTTAACCGTTCGTACAACGTCATATGCAGCTTGCGCACAGTTTTTTTCTTTATTTAACTTAAGGCAACGATCATATTCTAGCTGCAACTCTTCAGAAATAGTTGTTTCTGGCGGAGGCGGTATGTAGCCAAAGATCCCACGTACAGCATTCAACGGAGAGTCTGCGCATGCTGACAGGCTGAAACAAAAAGAAATAACGAGCGTTTTTTTGAACAAAATAAAGGTTCCTTATTGTAGATTTTATCTCTAACATTGTTACTCATTTGGAAGTAAAAATAAGCTAAAGGTTCAGTTATTGTTTTTTATTTAAAGCAACAATTCATGAGAAAGCTCTGATTATAACGCTTTTTTTTCAACAACTGCATTTTAGATCTCTTACAAAGCAAAACACAGTTTGACATTGCGCACAATAAGATAATAATATTTATTTTACCTTATATTAAAATTAGCAAATAAAATGACATTTCACCCTTTAAAATTGTTTTTAGCTGTAAGTAGTCTTGCTTGCTTTATCGCTTTCCAAACTCAAGCTTCTCCGTCTCAAAAGCAAGACCTTAAAAACAAGAATAACCTCTCACAAAACACGCAACCAGTAGAAAAGGTATTGGTGATATCCCATGTTTGTAGTGACTCTCTAGTTATTCGGGCACAAAAGCTCTCTTCAACACAAGCTTCACAAACCTGTGCAATGCTAACTGAAAAAGAAAAGTTATTTCATGAGACTTTTCAACAAAAAGACAACCCCGTCAAACATGACTTTAATAGTAAATTAAGAGTCAACATTTATGCTTCACGAGATGACTACGCCAAATTCGCAACGCAACACTTCAACATTTCCACAGATAATGGTGGGATGTATTTGGAAGGACTGCCTCATTTACCTGATAACCAGGCCGAATTTATCACTTATTTCCGCGGCGATATTATCTGGAATTTAAGCCATGAATATATTCACTATCTGGATGGTCGATTTAATATTTATGGAGATTTTTGCGCTGCCTTGCATGATTCACATGAGCCTCCAGAGAACTGCGCAAAACCAGCACCACTGCTCCCTCACACGGTCTGGTGGTCTGAAGGTATGGCTGAATATTTAGCTAAAGGTAACACACATCCAAGAGCCTTCGATGCAATCGAAAAATCCGAAAATAATTTTTCACTCAGTCAAATATTTGATACCAGTTACGAGAAAAATGGTGGTACAGAGCGAGTGTATTACTGGGGCTACTTTGCAACCCGTTACATGCTTGAGGAACAGCGAGATAAAACAGAGCAAATGCTGGTATTCCTGCGAACGGGGGATTTTCCACGTTATCAAGCACTACTACGAAGTTGGGGAGATAGTCTGGACAAGCCTTTTGCAGCGTGGTTAAAGCAACAGTTAAAAGAATATTCAGCGCTTAAGAGTAATCAAGCTGTCAATACATCCAAATAGACTTATAGAACTTCACTGGCTCATTAATATGGTGGCCTAACATGTAATGCTCCAAAGTTTTTTAGCAACGACTTTGTTTTTTAGCAACGACTTTAACCAAAAAACGGCCGATAACGGCCGTTTTTTAGTAATAAAACCACTAAATCTATTTATCTTTAGGCTTACGTGACATTTGTTTACGCTCACTTTCTGTTAAATATTTTTTACGAATACGCGTAAAATTAGGCGTGACTTCAACTAGCTCATCATCGTCAATAAATTCTAAGCTTTGTTCTAAAGTCATAATGATTGGCGGAGAAAGTTGAATATTTTCATCAGTACCTGATGCACGAACATTGGTAAGCTGCTTTCCTTTTAACGGATTTACAGTTAAATCGTTATCGCGTGCATGAATACCAATTACCATACCTTCGTAAACTTCTACACCATGCCCAATAAATAAACGTCCTCGATCCTGAAAGTTAAATAAGGCATATCCTAAAGCTTTACCGGTACCGTTTGAAATTAAGACGCCATTGTGACGTTGTGCAAGGGAGCCCTTATGGGCAGGTCCATAAGCATCAAAAGTATGATAAATAAGTCCGGTACCTGAAGTAGCTGTCATAAATTCAGTTTGGAAACCAATTAAACCTCGTGACGGAATATAAAAATCGATACGTACGCGACCATTACCGTCCAACTGCATATCGCGCATTTCGCCTTTACGCTCACCTAAACGTTCCATAATGGTGCCCTGATGCGCTTCTTCAATGTCAACAGTCACGTTTTCATAAGGTTCCATCAATACGCCATCAATTTCTTTCATGATAACTTCAGGGCGCGAAACCGCCATTTCAAAGCCTTCACGGCGCATGGTTTCAATGAGTACTGACAAATGCAATTCACCACGTCCAGACACTTTAAATTTATCAGCATCATCTAACTGCTCAACGCGTAATGCCACGTTATGAATCAACTCTTTTTCTAAACGCTCTAAAATTTGACGTGAAGTTAAAAATTTACCGTCTTTGCCCGCAAATGGCGATGTATTAACCTGAAAAGTCATGTTAACTGTTGGCTCATCAACGGTTAATGCTGGCAAAGCTTCAACATTATCAGGATCACACAGTGTATCTGAAATTTTAGGCTCCCCGATACCGGTAATAGCAATAATGTCACCTGCACCAGCTTCCTCAACTTCAGTTCTTTCAAGTCCCATATAACCTAAAACTTGCCCAACTTTTACCTTGCGGGTTTTACCGTCGGCATCAATACTGATTAACTGCTGATTTTTGCGGATTTTTCCACGAGTAACACGACCAACTCCAATTGCACCAACATAGCTATTATAATCAAGCGAGGTAATTTGCATTTGAGTTGGACCTTCCATTTCAACTTCAGGATGGGCTACATGCTTAACTATTGCTTCAAATAATGGTGTCATATCACCATCACGCACCGAGTCTTCTTCACCTGCATAACCGTTTAATGCAGATGCGTAAATAATAGGAAAATCCAATTGCTCATCTGTCGCGCCTAACTTATCAAATAAATCAAAGACTTGATCAATAACCCAGTCTGGCACCTGGACGATCAATTTTATTAACCACAACTACAGGTTTTAAACCTTGTGCAAATGCTTTTTGTGTCACAAAACGAGTCTGTGGCATTGGTCCATCAACCGCATCGACTAATAGTAGAACTGAATCTACCATCGACATAATACGTTCAACTTCTCCACCAAAATCAGCATGCCCAGGGGTATCAACAATATTGATCCGGTAGTCATTCCAACGTAATGCAGTGTTTTTCGATAGAATCGTGATACCACGCTCTTTTTCCAGATCGTTTGAATCCATAATTCGTTCAGTCGGCTCTGCACGTTGGTCGAGTGTGCCAGACTGCTGAAGGAGTTTATCAACCAAAGTTGTTTTACCATGGTCAACGTGCGCGATAATCGCGATATTTCTTAAATTTTCAATCACTGCTGTGTATGCCTCAAAAAAACCCAATTGACGCCAACGAACGAGCGCCAGCAAAAAATAGGCGCGTATTCTACGTGGAATTGACTTCTCGCGCACCGTTTTTGCTGCTTTTTTCGCCAAAAACAGCATAATCTTCATAAAAATGTCAATTATTGCGTCATTGTTATTCAGTAAATGGTTTGTTATAACCCTTTTAATACTAATTAATTTTAAGCACTAACATGAAAATCGCTCAAAGCTTACTCATCATGACATGTAGTTTATTGTGGCTAAATGTCATTTCGTTTTCCGTATCAGCCAAAGAACCAATAGCTACTGACTCTAAATATCCTCAATGGCCTACAGCGAATATTGCCAATAAACCTTCATTAAGAGCTAGCGCGGTTGTTGCGGACAGACTCTGGGTTGGTGGAACTAATGGTTCTATTTTTATCAGTGATGACAAAGGCAAAACCTGGCAAAGTCGACCTTTTAGCGACGGTTTTACCGGTGATGTTAGAGACTTAGAAGTCTTTGATAAACAAACTGCAATTGCCATGACCGCAGGAGAAGGAAAACTATCCCGTTTATACCTGACTATAAATGGTGGTGAGAGCTGGTCAGCTCTGTTAACTAATGATGCTCCAAAAGGTTTTTATGATTCCATTAGCTTTTGGGATAGAAACAACGGCCTTCTCCTCGGAGATCCCGTTGACGGCTACTACACTCTCCTAAAGACGCAAGACGGTGGTAAAAGCTGGCAACGCATAGCTCAACAACAACTCCCCAAAATGCTTGCTAAGGAAGCAGCATTTGCTGCTAGCGGAAATACAATACTCACTCTCACTAACGGAAAAGCTTGGTTAACTACTGGCGGTTTTTCAGCATCCGCTTGGTATTCCGACTCTTTTGGTAAAAGCTGGCAGCGAAAGTCAGTTCCTATTCACCAACAAACTCAAACCTCTGGAGGCTACGCGGTTGCTGTTAACAATATCGGAAGCATTTTTGTAATGGGGGGTGATTACTTACAACGAGATGGTAACTATCCTAACTTAGCTGTTTATAGTGGTACAACTAAAAAAGCACCGTTTACCCGACTAAAAACTGGTAACAATGGACTCAGAACTGCAATGCAATGTATCAAGAATATTTGTTTACTCACTGGCAAGCTTGGTACGGACATTTCTTATGATCATGGTATGAATTGGGAAGTATTTTCTCAACAGGGTTTTTATACACTCGCCAAAAATGATTCTCTATTTTTAGCCGCAGGCCATGACGGTAGAGTTGCTGTACTCTCTATTAATTTGTTGTAAAATGGAAAACTTAACTACTCTAATTATACGATTTTCAAATTATCATATTCACTGCGCTAACACGCCAAGGTAATCTTAATGAACTTAATCAAAATTGTTAGTCTTAGTCTTTTTTTATTAATCGCTGGTTGCGAAACTGTAAAACTAGGTACTCTTGAAAAATTAGGTTATGAAAAAAGAGAAATATTAACCAGCCGAGTTGAAAAAGCTAAAGATTCACAAGAAGAAGCTAAGCAACAATTTCAATCAGCATTACAAGAATTTCAAAACTTAACTCAATTTAATGGTGGCAAGCTTGAGGATATTTATGAGCGACTGAATGATGAATATGAAGCAAGCAAAAAACATTCAGAAGCAGTTTCAGAACGAATCGACAGTGTAGAATATGTCGCAGAAAAGCTCTTTAGCGAATGGAAAAGTGAACTAAAAGAATATTCTCGCTCAGATTTACGCAAAAAAAGCGAAGCACAACTCATCAAAACTCAAAAGAAATACGCAACATTGTTAAAAAGTATGCGAAAAGTTGAAAAAAGCATTCAGCCAGTGTTATCCGTATTCAATGATCAAGTGTTATATTTAAAACATAACCTAAATGCCCAAGCGATCGCTGCACTAAAAAATGAGTTAGCTACCATGAAAACGAATGTCAATCAGCTGATTGCACAAATGAACACATCAATTAGCGAAGCTAATCAATTTATTCAGCAAATGGAAAATTAATTCGATTTTGACAATGTCATCAAGCAGAATGGCGACTTATAACATTCTGCTTTTTTGACGATTCACACTCAACAACAAAGTGATATAGAATAAAACTTGATTAACGACGAATAAAAGGCTGCCACTTGCAGTAAGTTAAAGTTCTCCAAAGCCACTCTAAAGGTCCAAATTTAAATTTATTTAACCAAAAGTCAGACCAAAACAATTGCAAAAACAAAATAGTTAATGCAACTAATATCAATTCAAATCGCGATAGCTCTCCAAATAAGCCAAAGCCAAAACCATAAAATAGTGTTGTACATAAAACAGATTGAGCAATGTAATTAGTAAATGCCATTTGTCCAACGGCTTGCAGTTTTTGTTTTAACCATAAACCACGCTCACTCAAATAAAATAAATTAAATAGCCCTATGTATCCAACAGCAACCAGCATACTCCCAACATAATTAAATAAAGCTAAATAAAGTTGTGCTGATTTTGCATCAATAAAACCACTATTATTCAATAAAATAGCTCCCCATGTAACTAAAGCAAGTCCAGGTAACAAACATAACAATGTAAGCTTTAAATAAAAACTTTGACTTTTTTGGGCATTCAGTATCCCCAACCGGAATAGCGCCATCCCAACTAACATTCCGCCACCAATTCGAAAACCTGCAAATATAAAAAACTCAGCCATCATTTTCAGAGATTCCAGTCGCTGGCTAAAAGCCTCTGCCCAATCTCCTCGATACCCGTTAACTGTTTGAGTAACTGTTTGAATATCAGGCAAGTAAGATTTTTGCATTTTAATAACATCTTCTTCAGGAATAGTGTAGTAACCAGCCAACATAAACAGTGCCATAAACATAATCAGAGTTAAACCAACAATCAGTTGCCATTTAGGTGTCTTTTTCCATGCAAAGAAAGCAAACAAAGCAAAGAAGCCGTATATCATTAGAATATCTCCATACCAGAGAAAAAATGCATGACATAAACCAAAAATGATTAACAGGATGCTCCGCCGATAGTGAAACTTGTCAGGTGAGACGCCCTTACTTTGAGCTCGTTGTGCCATTAATAAAATACCAGCACCAAATAACATTGAAAAAATAGTATAAAATTTTTGGTCAAAGAAGATATGGGTGATAAACCAAGTCATTTGATTTATACCTTGAAAGTCACCATTCACTGTCGGATTAAAATAAGAAGCAAATACATTTCCAAAAGATTGAATATTCATGATTAAGATACCGAAGACAGCAATACCACGAATGAGATCTAGCGACAAATAGCGCTCTGTGACTTTTGTAGGTGCAATAGATAAAGTAGACTCACTACTAAGCTTGTTTTTTTCGCTGATTAATTGTTCTGACACTTAACATATTCCTTTATTAACTTAAAACCTAATTTCGGCATAGGCGTATAGTTTAGATCGACTTATCTAATCAGTGATATCACTTTTTTGTGATAGAAAGATTCACTAACAAAATATCTACAAAATCTAATACAACTATTCACACACTTAAAACTGAATTTACAGACTTTAGGATTTAGCTGATCTATCTTAGGAGCACAGTAACCAATAAGGTATAAACAAATGAGATATACATCAATTCTAATCAGTCTTATGTTAGTGGCTTTAGTTGGTTGTAAGTCATCAGACTCAGACGAAAATACTCCAGCCGGAGAGAAAATTTCCATATCAGCATCAGGTCTCACTGACTCAGTTTTTCTCATTGAAAAAAATTCAAAAGTTTCTCACGAGATAACCTCTGACGGTGTATTTGAGATAGAGTTACCCTACGGCCAGAAAATGTATGATCTGGAGATTACAGCCAGTGAAGGTCAGTACTGTCAAATGAATGAAGGAGTTGAGCTTTCTTGTGAGCCAATTGCCTGCACGACTGACTACACCCCTGTTTGTGCAAAAGAGCCTCTTGCAGGTGTACAGTGCGTAACCACGCCATGCAAAACTGATCGCTATAAAACTTTTTCAAATGCGTGTGAAGCAGATGTTACTTATGCATTAATTGCCCTTCAGTCAGAATGTTTAGGTTTAGAAAACGTAGAAGCTTTAGATACTGATCCTGTCATTGTGACAGAGCTTGCTTCAACCACAATCATTGCAGATCCCTTTAGTATTACTTCTCAGTCTATAAGTAATAATACACTCACCACCAGCTTTGAAGTAACAGGTGGTTGTGGAAGTCACGATTTTCAGTTGTATGCTAATAATATATTTAGTGACTCTCAACCTAGCGAGCTCAGCATAACATGGAGTCATGCAGCTCATGATACTTGTGAAACAATAGTAAACATTGATAAACAAATTGATTTACTACCTATTAAAGAACTTTATCGCAGAGCTAACCCTGACGCAACAGGCGCTCAAACAGTCATAATTGAAGGTGTAGGCGAATATAATTTTACACTCTAGTTGAAAGTAGTTTATCTTATAAAAACCATGCCTATTATATTCGGCATGGTTTTCCTTCTAAAACTTACAAAAAGTTCCCTCTATTTTCTGCCGCTTGCTTGTTGAGATCAACTATTTTATCTCAGACCCTCGAATATTTGACTATACTGAATGGAACCAATTTCAACCCATAAGATTAACCTTTTTGCTACGTTTATTTATTTTTGCCATAGTCCAACTCTTTTTGTCAGTTAGTGTCACTGCTACTACAAATATTTTTGAACTTGGTAAAAGACACTTTCAAACAGTCGGCAATGCCGAACAAAAGCTTAATAACAATAATGATACTATCACCGAAATCATCAATGATAATCAAGGCTTTCTGTGGATTGGAACTTTTAATGGGTTAGTAAGATATGACGGCTATCAGTTTGTAACTTATACCTATGATGCTCAAAATCCAGAGACCATTGGCGGAAACTTCATTCGAAGTCTCTGGGTAGCAAAAGATGACAAAATTTGGATTGGAACCATGTCAGGTGGTTTGTCAGTTTTTAATCCAGATACCGAAAAATTCACCCGTTATACTCATGACAAAGACAACCCTAACAGTATTTCGCATAATAGAATTGAAGCCGTAGTTGGCGATAATAAAGGTGGGATATGGATAGGAACCAATGATGGCTTAGACTTTCTTAACACAAAAACGAATCAGATTACGCATTACCGAACAGATTCAGAACATACCAAAGGGCTCAATGATAATCACATTAGGGCCCTCCTTATTGATCATCAAAACAGTTTATGGGTTGGTACTTGGAATGGCGTTAATCGGCTAAAAAACAATGCTCAATTTTTTGAATCCATCCATTCCGATAAGCATCAAAAAGCAACATTAGCAGGAAAAATTATCAGCTTTTTCTTTGAAGATAGCCAACATAAACTCTGGATTGGTACTGCAAGAAGTGGTGCAGCCTGGATAGATAACAATAACCAATTAAGACTAATTCCTGCTGATACAAGTCGTAAAGACAGACTTCCTCATCCGTGGGTTGATGGCATCATCCAACCCAATCCTGATGAAATATGGATGGCCACATACGGCGGTGGTATAGCGGTCATTAATATCAATAATGGGAAAGTTATCGAAAATATCAGGCACGACCCCTCGGTAAACAGTAGTATCAATTTAGACAGTCTTGGTGCTATCTGGCAAGATCCTTCCGGCATTGTCTGGGTTGGAACTTGGGGAGATGGACTCAATAAATTAAATCCAGCCAGTGATGCTATACGCACCTTTAAAAACAGCT
>JAUIHB010000074.1 GCA_030432465.1 Gammaproteobacteria bacterium | reverse complement strand
TAATAGCGCTGCGACTAAAAAAGTAGCAACTACTCTATCAAGCGATAATTTAAGCTGCACCGGATTCCAAAGGCGAAAACGCTTAAAACGCGGATCACTTAACAACAGTAAAACACACCACCCGACTACCGATACCAAAAAAAGCAGTAAGTATGGCGCAATCACATCGCGTACAAAATATAAAAATACGGGTAAACAAAAGAATAAAAATACAAATTCGCAAATCAAAATGCGTTTGTAATAATGCTTAGGTGCCCAACGGGTAGGATCGAGTTTCAATAGGTGTACCCCCTAAATAAAAGTTTAGATTGGTCGCTAAATCACGCCATGAAAATTAGATTAAACTTTTACGAAGCTACCTTAAAACTTAACCCGCATTGCAATTACCGTTACAATGTACAGCTAACAATAAAGAATGAGTTTCAATCAATGGATTTATATTACGTTGCCGCGTGCCAAGTAGACCAAAAAAACCCGCTTAATCGGGATGAAATGCATAGAAATACGCAACGCGTGTTAGAGCTAATGGAACAGGCCGTAAACGGATACAAACCATTCCATGATATTAAGTTGATTGTTTTTCCTGAATTTGCTCATGCCGTTCCTGTCTATGAGAGCGCTGAAGAAATTCTTGATAAGTTAGCTGTTCCAATTCCCAATGAACACACAGACAAAATAGCAGAAAAAGCAAAAGCGCTTGGTGTTTATGTACAAACAGGTAGTTTTTTGGAAGTAGATGAGCGCTGGCCTGACCGTGTTTTTAATACTACTTGTTTAATTAGTCCTGAAGGGGAAATCCTCTCAAAGTATAGAAAAGTAAACCCTTGGATCCCATTTGAAGTTC
Organism: Gammaproteobacteria bacterium; assembly: GCA_030432465.1. GTDB lineage: Bacteria > Pseudomonadota > Gammaproteobacteria > Enterobacterales > Kangiellaceae > Aliikangiella. The sequence continues at coordinate 13,193 of JAUIHB010000074.1, read as the reverse complement.
ACTCAAGTCCGCATGACATTGAAAATTACCCCGATGATCCCTTACCTGTTGTTGAAACTGAAATAGGGAATTTAGCGGTAGCGACTTGCTATGATTGGATGTTTCCGGAGGTCACACGAGAGTTAACACTCAAAGGTGCCGAAGTCCTTATTCGCATTTCAGCTTATATGGATCCTTGGGGTGCAACACAACCTATGGATTGGTGGACTGTTATTAATCGCTGTCGAGCAATTGAAAATATGAGTTATGTCGTTGCAGCCAATCAAGGCGCTAAAGATTACCCTCCCTTTACGTGGCCAGGAGGCTCTATGGTAGTTGACTATGATGGTCGAATTTTAGCTGAGGCATCACCAGGTCCTGGAGAACGTATTGTTGTTGCGCCAATTAATATCGCAGCTCTAAGAAGTGAAAGAAAACGAAGAGCTGGCCATAGTATGCCTACTCACCTAAGAACAGAGCTATACCAAGCACAAAAACAACCTATTTATCCTAAACACAGCCCAACGCAAGATATTAACTATGACAGCCTAAGCAGTTCTATCGCAAAAGCACAAAGCGTGTCGCCATTTATCAAAAAATAAATACCGAATATTTATAATAAGAAGAATAAAATGAACATATCCCCACCAAAGCGCAAAAGAATTGATGCTGTTGGCCCTAAACTAAAAGTGTTACTCGTCGCGCTTCTGGTTGCGTTTTCACTACTAATGGTTAACTCTGTTTTTCTTGGTAGTGTGACTTTCTTTGAATGGCTAAATCAAACAGTCTACCAAGATTATTTCTATCAATTAATGTTTTTAGGGCACATAACCCTTGGATTAATTTGCATTATTCCTTTGCTGTTATTTGGAAGTCTACATTTTAAAAATACTTTTCAACGAAAAAATAAACGCGCTATTTATGTTGGCATATTTCTTTTTGCTGCATTAATACTAATAGCCTTGTCGGGATTATTATTAATTCGTTTTGATTTCTTTTCAATTAAGCACCCTGGTGTAAGAAGCGTTAGTTATTGGCTTCACGTGGTACTGCCTTTTGTTTGTATATGGCTATTTGTATTACACCGTTTAGTTGGTCCAAAGATCAAATGGAGAATCGGTGGGTTAGTATCTATTGCTGCAATTGTTATCTCTTTAATTGTAGCTGTTTGGCAAACACAAGATCCTCGTCAATGGAATCGTGTCGGCCCTGAATCTGGTGAACAGTACTTTTTCCCTTCCCTATCACGCACCAGCACAGGTGATTTTATTCCAGCAAAAGCACTGATGCAGGACCAATACTGCTTGTCATGTCATAGCGATATTCATGAGCAATGGCAAAATAGCGCACATAAAATGAGCTCGTTTAACAATCCAGCTTACTTATTTTCAGTGCGTAACACCCGTGAGATGGCTATTCAACGAGATGGCGATGTTCAAGCTGCACGTTTTTGTGCAGGCTGCCACGACCCTGTTCCGTTTTTTAGCGGTGCATTTGATGACCCTGATTTTGACGATGTAAGCCACCCAACGGCACAACAAGGTATTACATGCACCAGTTGCCATGCAATTACGCATGTCAATAGCAGTAAAGGAAATGCCGATTACACCATAGAAGAGCCTCTACATTACCCATTTGTTTACTCTAATAATCAAATTCTGCGCTGGGTGAATGCGCAACTGATAAAAGCCAAACCAGAAATGCACAAAAAAACATTTCTTAAACCGTTACATAAAACACCTGAATTTTGTGCTGGTTGTCATAAAGTTCATTTACCAAAAGAGTTAAACAAATATAAATGGCTTAGAGGCCAAAATCACTTTGATAGTTACCATTTAAGTGGTGTATCAGGCCACGGTGTTACTAGCTTTTACTATCCACCCAAAGCTGATAACAACTGCAACGGGTGTCACATGCCAGCAGTTGAATCAAATGACTTTGGCGCTAAATTTTTAGATGATAGCAATCAACTTAAAGTGCATGATCATATGTTTCCATCAGCTAATACTGCACTACCTCACTTAAAGGGGTTGCCACCACTAACTAACGAAAAACATCGCCAGTTTTTACAAGATGTAATGGAAGTTGATATTTTTGGTGTACGTGAAGGTGGTGAAATTGACGGGCCTCTTTTGGCACCACTTGAGAAACAAACTTTAAAGTTAGAAGCAGGGAAAACCTATTTGTTTCAAGTTGTGGTAAGAACATTAAAAATGGGGCACTTATTTACTCAAGGAACTGCTGATTCTAACCAAGTATGGCTAGAGTTAGTTGCTAGCAACGGTAATAAAGTGATTGGCCGCTCTGGTGGTATTGAAGAGAACGAAAAAGCAGTTGATCCTTGGTCACATTTTATTAATGCCTATGTACTTGACCGCAATGGTAATAAAATTGACCGACGCAATGCAGAAGATATATTCGTCCCCTTGTATAACAATCAGATCCCGCCAGGAGCAGCAGATGTAATTCATTACAAAATAACGCTTCCTGAGTCTCTAGAAGGCGATTTCAAGCTGACTGCGAGACTAAATTACCGCAAATTCAACACGCCATACATGCGCTTATTTATGAATGATAAGTTCACTACCAATGATTTACCCGTAGTAGAGCTTGCAAAAGATGCCGTTGTTATTTCTACCTCTGAAAGCAAAGCCATTGAAAAGCAAAACCAAACTAAACGACCAAATTGGATGCGTTGGAATGATTACGGTATAGGTTTACTGCGCAAACCTAAAAAGTCCCAATTTAAGCAGGCTGAACATGCATTTAAACAAGTTTCAGGTAAAGGTAAAGGACTTGCTGAACTCAACCTTGCGCGAATTTACTATCAAGAAGGTCGACTAGAGCAAGCATCTGATGCATTAGCAAGAGCCGCAACAAATGAATATCCTGCTTGGCCTTGGACTGTAACCTGGTTTAGTGCACTGATAGACAAACAAAATGGTTATTTTGATCAAGCAATTAATAATTTCGAACGCTTATTAAATACTGATTTTAATGATGCAAAAGCGCGTGATTTTGATTTTTCAGAGGACTATCGCGTATGGGTAGAATTGGCTCAAACTTATATTGAAAGAGCTAAAACTCATCGCAGCCAACAAGCTGAAGCGGCCAAGCAAGCTGATTTTACCAAAGCAAGAGAAGCGCTTTATACAGCATTAAAATTTGATGTTGAAAACCATCAGGCTTATTACAATTTATATGTTATTGCCAAATTAACTCAGGACCATGAAAGTGCTGAAAAGTATCGTAATTTGCATGAAAAGTATCGACCAGATAATAATGCAAAAGATACTGCAATAAGCGCACACCGGGTAAAAAATCCAGCTGCAGATCACGCTGCTGCGCCAGTGGTTATTTATGATTTAAATAGACCAACAATATACACCGAACAAATCACTACTCTTAAGCCTTTAGAAGAAAAATAAATGAAACAAAACGAGCAACTCGACATTCAAGATGATGAAATAATTGCAAAAGCATTTAAAGGCTCCATCATCGCATTTGCAGTTATCGGGTTCTGCGCCCTGATCATTTGGTTGTTTACTCGCGACTCAAGCGAAGTCAATACGGTGACAAATAATATTGCAGTTGAAACCCCAAAAACTGTCTCTATAGATACGACACGCGTTCCGCCTAACGCAACGTTCGAGGATATAAGCGACAGTGCTGGAATTAAGTTTATCCATAATAACGGGGCAACCGGAGATAAACTTCTACCAGAAACTATGGGAGGGGGTGTTGCATTTTTTGATTACAATAATGATGGATTTCAAGATTTATTGCTTATCAATAGCAACGACTGGAACGAAAACTCAGATAGCCCTAAGTCCTCAATCACCTTGTACAAAAACCAAAATGGCAAACACTTTGTCGATGTATCTAACGAGCTTGGATTAACTCAACAGTTTTACGGCATGGGGGTGGCAATTGCAGATTACGATGGTGATGGTGATGGTGACATTTTTATCACTGCTGTAGGTCATAATTTACTACTGAGAAACGACAATAGCTATTTTACCAATGTAACAAAAAGCGCAGCTGTTGAAGGTGGAAAAAATGAATGGAGCACAAGTGCGGCATTTTTTGATGCTGACAATGATGGTGATTTGGATTTATTTGTAGCTAATTACGTTGACTGGAATCGTGACATTGATTTTGAGGTAGATTATCAACTGACCGGAATAGGGCGAGCATACGGACCACCAACTAACTTTGCTGGTCAGTTTGCACGTTTTTATTTGAACCAAGGCGATGGAAGATTTATCGATTACTCTGCGCAAAGTGGCATTCAGATTACCAGCCCTGAACTCAAAAAAGCTATCGGAAAATCACTAGCCATTCGCCCTATCGATATCAATAACGATCAGTTAATCGATTTAGTTGTTGCTAATGACACTGTGCAAAACTTTGTATTTGAAAATAAAGGCAATGGTCAATTTGGTGAGGTGGCCGAAATAATAGGTCTTGCGTTTGATCGAAATGGCCATGCAACGGGAGCTATGGGAATTGATGCTGCTTGGTATTTAAATGATAATACCTTAGGTTTCGCCATCGGTAACTTTGCAAACGAGATGACATCATTTTATGTTGGTGAAACTGAATCATCTTATTTTAGTGACCAAGCAATTATTGATGGTATTGGCCCTGCTAGCCGTAAAGCATTGACCTTTGGGGTGCTGTTTTTTGATTTTGACCTTGATGGATATACCGATTTATTTCAAGCGAATGGGCATGTAGAAAGTGAAATTAATCGTGTTCAGTCAAGCCAGCAATATAAACAAGCAAGTCAGTTATTTTGGAACTGCGGTCCAACTTGTAACAAGCCCTTTATTAACTTGGAATTAGCTGCTGACAACCCCTTAGCAAGTCCAATGGTTGGCCGTGGTGCTAGTTTTGCTGACATTGATAATGATGGCGATCTCGATCTTGCAATTACACAAATTGCAGGCCCTGCTCGACTGTTAATAAACCAACAAAATAGCAATCATCAATGGTTACAAATCAAGCTATCTCAAGCAGGGCTTAACCGTGATGCGATTGGAGCCAAAGTAACACTATCACTTTCCTCTGGTGAGGTACTTACCAGAGATATCATGCCGAGTCGCAGTTATTTATCACAAGTGCCAGCAATTGCCTATTTTGGTTTAGGGCCTTCGCCAAAAATAGACGCTATTACCATTACTTGGCCTGACGGTGTAAAACAAACTATTGATAATAACTTAGCACTCAATAAGTTACACGTGATAAGCCGCTAACCATGTGCATGTAAAGCTTACTACTGATTACTCAAAGCGCGTATTATATTTGCTGTGAAGTTTACTGCGCGCTTTAGTTTCCTCACCAGGGAGTGGCCCTACAGTGCTGGTGTCTTCAGTATACATATCCATATCTTTCACCCAACCTTTTGAAGATAAAACATAAACACGTTGCCAACCTGCTTTAAGCGGAGCTTGTGTTGCGGCAAATTGAAGGCGGATCCCTTCACCTGGGCCAATAATCGCAAGTGCACTGTCATGTTCTTTAACCAGCTCAGTTACATCACCAAGTTGTGAGTAGTAACCTGTTGGGTATCTTGTGTCCCAAATTGGTTGAGATTGTTCAAAATCATAATGTGGTCTTTTCTGTGCTAGAGTCGAACGTTTAGCAAAACCAAAGTCTTCTGCACTTGCAGCTAAAAGAGGCGCTTCACGTTTAATAGCCGAATCTGCTGTGCTACTTTGTTGCTCTAGCGACTGACCGTAGACTAAACCAATACGGTCCCAAAAAATCTCCATTCTGGCTGATAAGCGAATTGCATCTACTCCATTTGGTAGATTGAATAGGGGTAAACTCATTTGCCTTGGCATACCTGCTGGGTAACCAAAATCCTTGTAGAGCATATGCCATTGTCCATCCGGCGTTCTTACTTCAAGACTTGCTGGCTTATATACCTCACCTGCTTGCCAAGCTGAAAAGCTGGTTTGAGAATAAGGATATTCCACCCACCCATCTATTAATAGGTGAGGATTATTAGTCTCATTAATTGGCTCAGAAAAAGTCACTGTTAGTTGATGCGCTTCTTTCGTTAAACCTAAGAAACGTTTATCCGCCTCTGGTATTGGCGCAGCAATATTATCTCTAAGCAAAATGCTGTTTGTAACATCTTGGTGCGCGCCATTAGTTGCTTTTAGTGGAGAAATAAAGTCTTGATATACAAATGCTTCCCCCGTTGGGAATGGGGCATTAATACCCATTCTCTCGTCGAGTGCTAAATGCCATCCTGGAGGTAAGTCATAAACCTCTAAACGGGCATTATCTAGGTACATAACCTCTTCCATTGGCTCTGTTAGCAATAACTCATATACGCCATCTTTACTTTTCAATAAGTTATTTGGCAACATAAAGTTTTCCCAAGGGCGAGGCTCTGCATACTGCCCTGGCCCTATCGCAAAACCAATACCGGCAACGCCGAGAATATCGCTAACATATTCAAACTTTTCGCCATTCCATACAAATAGTACTGGGCAACTCGCTAACTGGCGCTGAGTTTCTGTAATGTGATGAATCCCCGGTTGCAAATTAAGTTCCGTTTGGTAAACACCATCACTCCATTCTAAGGCAACAAAATCAGCAGAACTTTTATTTCCTATACCAATTATAACTGGCTGCAAACTTTGACCCGCTGATGAACTTTGTTTGAAAGTGTTAGTTAAGGTCCAACGAGAACCAGTTCGCAGCGCAATCTTGGTACCGATACCAGATGCATTCGAACGCATACCATCTGCATCTTGCTCAAGGCCAGAAACATTCAAGGTAACAAACTGATTGACACTTTCATTTGAGTGCCAAAGTACAAGGTCATTCTGAGATGTTAACGCAGCAATCGTTGGACCATGGGAAGCTGATAAAGCAAGAGGCTGGAAATTAACAATAGACGCTGACGATATAGCTTCAAATATCACAGTCGCTGTATCATCTTTAATCGTTAATGCAGCCCAGCCTGAGGAGGTCGTTACTAACAGTGCTACTTCTCCATTACCAACAATATCTGCAACAGCTAAATGTAAGTTAGCATCAGTCGCCAACGTTATTGGCAATTTTATTTGAGTTTGTTGATAACCGCCTTGCGCTTGGCGATGCCAACTTGATAGTTGACCATTTTCATTGACAGCATAAAGCTCAATATAACCATCACTATTAATGTCTGCTGCAATTGCATTCTCGATTGATGAATTGGGTAAAGAGCTTCCTAGCTCGCCAATTTGGTAATGCCATAGCAAATAATTATCAAGCAATAGATGCTGGTTATTAGCTGTTAATAATAAGATATCGGTATCACGGTCATTGTCAAAATCCTGAACGATAAAACCTCTGATATTTAATGAGTTAACTTTTTTAGGTAATTTCTCAGAAATATTACTAAATGAGCCATTTAAGTTGTTGTTTAGAAATGAAACATCACCCTGTTTATTTACCAACAATAGATCGAGATCACCATCGTGATCGGCATCAAAAAATGCGCCATTTAAAGTATTACTACCATCCCCCTCAATGCCTTCAAATAATGATTGGGTGAATTGGCCAAGTGAATCTTGTAGCCAAAGTTGATTTTCCCCTTGGCGCATTAAGTATGCGTCGGTATAACCATCATTATTTACATCAGCCCAGGCAATCGCATTTACTTTATCTACTTTCACCCAAGGCGCGGAAGACTCATTGAAGCCACTACTTTTATAATTCAATAAGTTAGGTTCAGATGAAAACGTTGCTAATAGGGTTTGGTTATTTTGATAGTAAGCGGCAAAACCCACACTTTTATGACTAATATGGTAAGTACTAGGTTGCTTAAAAAGTGGTGATTTAGATATTGTTTCTTTATTGGTACGAGTAGCATCAACGGTTTTAACTTCAGCAAGTGGCCCCATTCGCGTGTATTTAATTTCAGCAAGTTGTGCTCTCGGGTTGGTTTTTAACTTTTGAAAAGTCTGCAAATAAGCTTTTGCTTTCGCTCTATCACGTAGCTGTTGTGAAGCCTTAAATGCACCATAATAAACACTGCGCAAATATGGGTCGTAATTGATCGCTTTTTGATACCAATCGAGTGCTTGCTGAAATTGCTGCTGTTGTGCAAAGCCCTGCGCTAAAAAATATGCGGCATATGCATCATTCTGTTGTGTATCTAAAACAAACTTAAAATCAATTGTAGCGCTTGCAATATCACCAGCGTGCTGTTTTAGTAAACCTCGAATATAACGTGCTTGTATATTTTTGGGGTTAGCTTGAATTACCTGCTCAATAGCAGCTAAAGCTTGCTCTGTATCACCTTCAAGGTTGCGATTTAACAGTGCAATAATTCGATTTATTTTTACTTGTTGCCATTCTGGATATTTTTTTACGAGCTCATCAAATGTTGTATATGCCAGTGCATAATCAAATTGGCCCATTTGACCAACACCCAAATTATTTTGCTGGGCCATTTGTTCGTTTATCTTAAATTGATTGGTAGCATTAGGTCCGCAACCAACCAAAAAAGTAGCAAAAATAAGTAAACTAAATTTAATACTGTGAAACATATTGGCTTCTATTATTTACACACTGCAAATTGCTGTAATTGATTTAGCTGCGCTAGCGTGGATTGTTTATATTGTGAAATATCGGTTTTTTGTTGCTGTGCCAAATTATCAAGTTGCACCATCAAGTCAGCGGCTTTTTGGCAATAGTATCCATTGAGGTATGCTTGAGTTAAACGGCTAGCAATATCGAAACTAGGATTGCTTTTCATAATGCGCTCATACACCATTATTGCCTTATCATCATCGGCATAAAAGCCTCCAGACAATGCTTGTAACAGATTTGCATAATTTAATGCCACAATGGCATTTTCAGGAGCCATTACTAACGCTCTTTCCATTAATGCTACTGCTTGTTTATACGCTCTTTTAGTGTAAAACAGCTCAACTAATTCAAATAAAAGAGACGTTTTTAACGGAGAAAATATATTGGCCTTTTCAATATACTGTTCACCTTTCGAAATTTCATCTAATTGTATGAAAGTCTTTGCTAATGCAAAATTTGCGGGTAAATCATTTGGTACATCTTTTAAAACCAGAAGATAATGTGTCTTTGCCAAATCAAAGTTTTGACTAAAATATAGTAACTCAGCAAGATTATAGTGGGCCGTTGTGTTATTTGGGTCTAACGTTAATGCCTCTAAAAGCACATTTTTAGCTTCATCCATTTGGCCTAATTGAACTAGCGTTGCACTCAAATTCACTCTCGCTCTTGCACTTTTAGGCTCGCTCTTAATAGCATCGACGAAATACTGCTGTGCTTTTTGATACTGTCCCATTGAAAATGCAGACTTACCTTTTAATAAGTTAATACGCTCGCCTTTGGCCAAATCAGCAATTTCATTGAAAATGGGGTCAATTGGTTTCACACCTATTTTTCCACTGAGTTTTAGGCTTTCTCGCGCTTCATTTCTCAAATCAAGCGCTCGCTGGCTCATGGCAATTTTATAGTACAAACGACTCGCTTGCGGTTGTAATGACAGAGCTTGGTAATAAAACTCAATTGCTTTTTGATGCTGCTTTTGCAACTGATATATATCACCTTGCAGCATCAACACAGTAGGAGTATTAAGCAAACTCTCTGGTAAGCTTGATAATTTGGTTTGAGCAAATCCGAGTTGCTCCAGATTAATAGCAGACTCAATTAGACTAATATGTGCAGGTAAGTAAGTTGAATCTATTTTTAGCGCAGTTTCAAAAGCGTCAATGGCATTTTCCAGCATATTCGCTTGTAGGTAACTTTTTGCTAATAAATACTGCGCATCAAATTTTTGCGGAGATAATTCAATAACCTTTAAATAACAGTTTATGGCTTGTTCAAAAAATTCATAAGCCTGTAATGTTTTACCAAGCTCAAACAATGCTTCTGTATTTGTCTCATCTAATTCAATTATTTGCTGTTGAATATGCTCAGTAACTAAGGGCTCCAAACTATCAAACGACATTGTTTTAAGCTTTTCTGATAATTCTGATGAAAATACTTGGCTTGATACAAGTAATAGCCCACACGTTAGGAACTTTTTAATACAAATATGCATTTAATTAACTCTTATTTAGCAAGCTATAGTGTTATCGAATTATACTGTTTTAGCTTAAACGAATTTAATATTTGCGGCTTTTTACTAGGCTGATAGATCACTACTTGATTAATTTTTGTGTTACTTCCTAAACCCACCAAGATCCGATCATCATTTGCTGAACAATAACTACCATCGGCTCTAACGCGGCGCCATATAGACTTTCCAGAAGTCAATTTAATCTCAATTTTCGCACCATAGCTGGTACGTTTAAATTGTTTCGAATTCAATGAGAAACCCAGCCAGTTAGGTTTTTCTGTATAGGTATTTTGCAAAATGCGTACTGGTCCATTGTTATTAAAAATAACTAAATCTGTATCACCATCATTGTCCAAATCACCAACAGCCGCACCACGCGATACATAACTTTGATTTAAAGAGCTGACAAGCTCTCCCTTTAATTCTTTAAAACTTCCACCTGAAATATTTTTAAATAATTGATTAGGTTGCTTTAATGGATAGATTTCACCTGCCTGCAATTGGGATTCTATAGAGGTAACAGCGCCATTTAAAACTACTAAATCTAAAAAGGTATCGTTATCAAAATCCAACCAAGCAGTTCCAAAAGCAGTGTATGGCAAGCTTGATAAACCAAGTCCCATTTTTTGACTCACATCGGTAAATAAGCCAGTTCCGTCATTTTTATATAATGTATTTGTTTCACCCATAAGGTGAGTCATAAACAAATCACTGTCTCCATCATTATCAAAATCTGCAGCATCTACCCCCATACTAGCTTCAGCTTGACCATCTAAGTTAAAAGCAGTACCAGAAAAAAGTGCATCATCAACAAACCCTTTGCCTTGTTGATTTAACCACAGTTGGTTAGCGGCACCATCATTAGCAACAAATAAGTCAAGCCAGCCATCATTATTAAAATCATCAGCAATCACGCCAAGCCCAGGCCCTGCTTGATAGTCTGATAGAGTTTTAAATGTCATATCAGAAAAGCTGCCATCGCCATTATTTAGATAGAGGGTATCAGCTTGAGGTGTAAAAGCAGCTGGACCGCAATAATCTAGGCGACTATTGCGGGCATAGCACTTTTTAAGATTATTAACATCATAATCAACATAGTTAGTGATATATAAATCAAGCCAACCATCATTGTTATAATCAAAAAAGCTCGCACTCGTACCCCAACGATGTTGCGATTGTCTTAATGCATCACTTTGATCTGAGAATGTGCCGTCACCATTATTTTTTAAAAGACGATTAAAGCCATAATTTGTTACGACAAGATCGCGCCATCCGTCATTATTATAATCACCAACAGCAACGCCCATACCGTAATCAGTAACCACTAATTTGCTTTGCTCAGTTACATCTGTAAAGCTAACATTTCCTTGTACTTTGCCATTTAGAATATAATCATTGCGATACAACTTATCGCCGATTGGCTGCTGGGGTTTATAAAGCGTATCTTTTAAGGTGTCATTTTTACCAAGCAAAGCACCTTGCACTATGTATAAATCAAGGTCACCATCATTATCATAATCGAATAAGGCTCCGCCAGAGCCTGTCATTTCAGGAAAATAAAACTTTCCTGTCATGCCATTAAAATGATTAAAGTTTACACCGCTTTTCTGAGTGATATCTTCAAATACAGAATTACTCGCAATCGCTATAACAGGCGAAAGCAGCATAAATAATGTGAACTTAATGCCCTTTTTTTGAATATTTGAGTGTTTACTCATTACTTTCTCTACAGTTGGTTTTTCTTAAAGAGCAAGACATCTCGTTCTGGTAATGATTTGATCACATCTCTGATAATTACAGAGGCATCACCATTGCCATATGGATTAATTGTATCTTGAATTGATTCTCTAAATTCAGTGCTAAGCGCTTGTGTAATCGCAGAAGAGATGGCTTTTTTATCCGCTTTTACATCAATAATATTCTTCGCTTGTTCTCGTCCTTTTTGACGTAAACCTATATTAATTGTTGGTAAACAAAAACTTGGGGTTTCCATTATGCCGCTTGATGAATTTCCAATCATGCAATCTGCACTTGCCAACAGGCTAAAATAACTCACAGGATCTAAATTAACACATAGCTGTGAATTAGCATGTCTGTCACAAAATTGTTGTGCATTTTGCATAATAATATGAGAACCAGAGTCTGCATTAGGAAAACAAAAAACATATTGAACAGCGTGTTCACTTAATGCTGAAAATAACGAATCAACTTCAATCGTTGTATCTTTAAGTAAAGTAACTGAATGAAGTGCAACAACAACTATTGGTAAATTATTCTGTAGACCTAATTGCTGAATGACTTCTTGCTTATTTTTTATTGCTGACTTTGCAATATGATCAAGTGATGGGGCACCGCTAAAATGCACTCGCCAACCTTCTTCGCCCATAGCTAAAACACGTTGCTTTGCTTTTTCTGTAGGAGTGAAATGAATATGGCTCATTTTAGTTAGCGCATTACGTACAGCATCATCAATTGCACCTTCGCTAATATCACCACCTTCAATATGCAAAATTGGAATACGTAATGTTAGTGCTACATTGGCAGGCGCTAACATTTCATAGCGATCTGCAATGATTAATACTAAATCAGGTTTTAATTGGGCGAGTTTATCAGCAAGGCTCAGAGTAGCTAAACCAAGAGATTTTGCCATTCCCAGATCTGTATCTGAGCTCAAAAGACACTCTATTGTTTCGATATGAGAGAAGTTTTCAGCTGCAATTTCTTGCCACGTATTACCATACTCTGGCGACATATGAGCCGCCATTGCAACTATGGTTAATTCAATTTCTGAGTCGGCTTCCAGTAACTTAAGCGGCCAATATAAATGGCTGTAATCAGCACGAGAACTAGTAATTGCGGCAACTTTCTTCTTCATGTTATTTCCAACAATTTTTTATTGTATATTACATGAATTTTAACTGAGGCTTAAGTCAAACATAGGACTACTACTAGTGTTTGGTATGCGACTTCCCTATCGCAGCTTATTTAAAACACCACCGATTGCTCTGAAGTGCATTGATTGGTGCCAGCTTCACATACTTTATAGGTGTAGCTACCACCGCCTTTCACACCGATGTTATCTGTGTATTCGCCATTATTACTTACT
>JAUIHB010000073.1 GCA_030432465.1 Gammaproteobacteria bacterium | reverse complement strand
AACCCGTAGGGCCGAACCATTTTTTCGCCCTGCTGCGTTAAAAGCTGAACCTGTAGAATGACTACAGGATACATCTTTTGCCTTGCAGGACAAAAAAAAATGGCTTCGGCAATCTCAAAGAATGAAAGAAATGAAAGATAAACACGCCCTAGCTAGATATGCTAAAAACCACCTCTTTTGTGACAAATAACTGACACAGAATTACAAACTCGTCATTTTTCCGTGATGCAGAGCGTTTTTTAAATATAAAAAAATAAAAGACTTGCGTGATTAATATAATTTGGAATAACATATCTCTGTGGCGGATATTAGACCATTCCCTCAAAGAATAATAACAGATGCTGTCATTATCCTTGCTAAAGATTTAGCACGGTAATATTCCGATATAGAATGGTTGCAATACAAGCGAGTTGTCAAACAATTTGTATCTTCCAGTCTACGGCCTACCGCATATTCTGCTCTCAATACTTGCCCTTGAACAGGACAGTCATTGCATGAGACAGCAACAACGATAGCAATGTAGTGACTCATGACTTGTTTCCCATGTCACATAATTTCTATTAAAAAATAATACCTTAACTTTTGAGTCTGAGATGATGCCTAACCGATACCTCTGCTTTTTTTTTACTATCTGCTTACTTTCAATTGCAGGATGTAAACCCGTGACATCTGCAGTAAAACTCTCTGAATTACTTGAGGCGGCTCAACCAATCGCTAAGGTACAGCTTAACCAAGAAATACTAATTAATGCTAATCAACAAATGAGCTTTAAAGTCGAGCTAGGTAGATTAGACAAAGCACACGCCAAATTTACTTATTTTAAAAATCAGCAACAGCGAACGCTCAGCTTTACTCAAGCAGGTTCTTATAGCCTGGTCATTACATCTCAGACTAATTCTAGTGCCACAAACATTGAAAAACGCGATTTAACCATCGAAGTTTCAGAATAGGAGCACTCGTATGAGTTTATTGAACAAAGCCATTGTCATCATTCTTTTAATAACACTCCCTGTTATTTATTTTGCAGCCAATAATGAGAACGATTTATCTTGCCAAGTCAATGCCACACTTGAACATCAAAATTTAGTTGCTAGCCTCACTTCATCCATCAAGCAACGCCTTAAAAATGAGCGAAGTGTCAGTGGATATGATATTTGCAATATGCCATTAGCAAAGCTTAAAAAAGCACTTTCTCGTTTAGAAGAGCCTAAACCCGATCATCCTGGAGAAGCTTATTCTTTCCGCTATAAACAGCAGCTCAGTGAAAACAACCAATTGAATACAAAAAACTGGCGCTCAGCGAGAGACTATGTTCAAAAACTGAAAAATCGTCAGATTGCTGGGGCAGGTATAAACCCAACATCATGGGAAAGTATTGGCCCTGGAAACATCGGCGGTCGTATTCGTTCAATGGCATTTGACCCAGATAATAGTGAGCGTATATATGCAGGCTCAGTATCTGGTGGGGTTTGGGTCACGGAAAATGCAGGAGCGTCTTGGTCACCAACGGATGACTTTATGGGTAACCTTTCAGTGAGTACAATAATTTTTGATCCCACTGATAGCGATGTTATATATGCAGGAACTGGAGAAGGAACTTTTAATATTGATAATGTTCGCGGTATGGGAATATTTAAATCACAGGATAAAGGCGCTTCTTGGGAAGCATTAAGCTCGACTCAAAACAGTTATAATTTTTACTGGGTCAACCGAATTACTATGCTCAACGATTCTTCCCAATTGTTTGCAGCAACACATACCGGAATCTGGCGTTCGTCTGATGGCGGCGAATCTTGGGAAAGAGTCTATACCGGCCGCTCAAATGATATTGACGTTGATCCCAATAATGACTCGCTACTGATTGCTGGTACTTGGGGGAAAGCACTCTATTCAACTGATAAAGGAATAAACTGGAATACCGCTTCTGGATTAGAAAGTATAGGTTCTCGTCGAATTGAAATTGCTTATGCACGTTCAAACTCACAAATTGTTTACGCATCAATCGATAACAACAATGGTGAGGTTTATAAAAGTACCGATGGCGGTCAAACTTATAATTTGGTAAACACCGGCAATTCATATTTAGGCTCCCAAGGCTGGTATGACAATGCGTTATGGGTAGACCCGACTAATCCTGATCACCTTATTGTTGGTGGTCTTGACCTATGGCGCAGTACCGATGGCGGAATCAACTTCACAAAAATAAGTACTTGGTGGCAGGCACCTAACTCTCCACATGCTGATCACCATTTCATTATCGAACATCCTGATTATGATGCAATCGATAATAAACAAGTTTATTTTGCTAACGATGGCGGAGTATATACCGCAGCTAATATTGAAGTTGCTCAAGGTTCAACAGGATGGCAGGAACTCAATAATCAGCTGACTATCACCCAATTCTATGGAATTGGCGTAACTACCGATGGAACTGTTGTCGGTGGAACACAAGATAACGGTACTTTAGTCTATAAAGGTGATAGCGAAAACTGGACTGCAACTTTTGGCGGTGACGGTGGATATTCAGCAGCGGATCCAGTTGATCCCAATTATTTATATGGCGAATATGTTTATTTGCAAATACACCGAAGTCGCAATGGTGGCCTTTCATCCTCTTTTATTCATGATAGCCAAATGGAAAGTAATGCAAATTTTATTGCGCCTTTCATTCTTGATCCGAATAACTCCAGTCGCTTGTTGGGTGGCAGTGGGAGTCTTTGGGTTTCAGATAATGCAAAAGCCAACACTCCAACTTGGAGCAGCATAAAAGATCCTATTAGTGGTAACACACCAATCAGTGCTATCGCAGTGGCTAACGGTAACAGTGATTTAATTTATGTGGGTTACAACGATGGTTCAATTTATAAAACCATTAATGGAACCTCAGCATCCCCTACATGGAGCTCGGTTGCGGGAATGGATATGCCACAACGTTTTGTAATGCGTATTACAATCGATCCTCAAAATAATGACATTATTTTTGTTACTTACAGTGGTTATGAAGAAAATAATCTCTGGAAATCAACTGACGCAGGTGCAAGCTTCAATGTATCCGTCGGAACAGCCCCTAACCGCATTCCAAGCGCGCCAATTAGAACGCTTGTTGTTCATCCGACAAATACTCAGCGAGTTTATGCTGGAACTGAAGTCGGTATTTTCACTTCCGATGATGGCGGTACTAGTTGGGACTTTAATAATAATGGACCTGCTAACGTCTCAGTCGATGAGCTGGTGTGGGGTGAAGAAAACGTACTTTACGCGGCAACGCATGGGCGGGGAATATTTAAGGCTACAGTAAGCCAGAGCGCACCTGATACACTTAACTTTGAGACGGTTAATGACGCGACTCTTGGTACGCTCTATACATCTAATGAGCAAACCATTTCAGGCTTAACCGCAGCTATTGACCTAAATATCGTCAATGGGGAATACTCCATTGGATGCAGTGAAACCTACGCTACAGCAAATACCCAGCTTAATAATGGCGATACTATTTGTCTACGTCATATTTCTTCAGAGGAACACTGGACAACAACGACAACTCAACTGACAGTTGGCGAGGCAACATTCAGTTTTAAAACTCGAACTCTCGCAGATACAACACCAGATGATATAAGTTTTACTTCCGTTGCAGATGTTGCGTTGGACACACTACAAGTCTCTAATGCAGTTACCATCACAGGAATCAGCCATCAAGTTGATATTAATATCACCAATGGAGAGTATTCTATTAATTGTAATCCTGATAACTTTACCAGCGAAAGTGGCACGATTGCTCTAGATGATAGCGTTTGTTTAAGGCACAACTCGTCAACAGAGTATGGGATAACAACAACAACAGAAGTCAATATAGGCACACTTAACTTAAACTATTCATCAACCACTTTACCTGACACCACACCTGATGATTTTACATTTGAGCCAGTCAACGATGTTCCAAGAGCAAGTGAACAGCGATCGGCAACTAAAACGATTACTGGATTTCAAGTAGCCGTACCGATAAGAGTCACTGGTGGTGAGTACTCTCTGGACTGTGACCCAAATACATTTACAAATATTGAAGGTGAAATTTCTCCTGACCAATCTGTTTGTGTTCGTCATACAGCCTCTGTTGAATACGCTACTTCGGCAAAAACAACACTCAACATTAACGGTGTCACTTCTGACTTTATTTCGACAACAACATTGGATAAAGAACCTGATACATTTACTTTTACGGCACAATCTAATGTTGAGCTAAATACTTTGATTACTTCTAATACCGTGACCATAACAGGTATTGCAACTGAGATTGATGTTAGTATCAGCAATGGAGAATACTCTATAGGCTGTACAGAAAACTTTACCAGCGCCACTGGAAAAATAAGTAATGAACAGACAATTTGTTTGCGGCATACCAGTGCAACAACTCATAGTACCAGTTTAGAAACTCTACTAACCCTAGAGAATATGAATGTTAGTTTCATATCAACCACAAAAGCAGCACCACAAAATACAGATAATGGTAGCGAGAGCAGCGGCGGCGGAAGTTTCGGGGTACTTTGGCTTTTATCTATTGGTTTATTAGTCAGAGTACGTAACAATCTTAGATGATCACCTTAATGCCATGGCATTTTAATATCATGGAACTTTAAAAGTTATCCTGCGAGCATAATACCCTTCCTAATTATTGGTTGAACAATTTTTGGGATGGGGTATCCTTAGCCATATTGTAGAATACTAAAATGGCTTATGAGAAAAATGGAAAACTCTAAAATTTTTTCTGTTCTTGAACAATATAAAGATAACGTTAAATATGAAATAGAAAAAAAATTATTGCGAATAAAGTCCAATCATTCTTATGCCGAAATATCATTGTATGGCGCACAAGTAGTTTCGTTTATCCCAAATGATCAATCCGATTTACTATGGCTCAGTCCGTTAACTGAATTGAATCAAAAAAAAGCAATTAGAGGCGGTATACCAATTTGTTGGCCATGGTTTGGCAAGCATCCTCAAAATGATGAGCTGCCTCAACATGGATTTGCAAGAATCAGTCAATTTGCTCTCGATACAATCACAAACCTGCCTGATGGAAATATCAATGCCCAACTATCACTAGTTTCTACACCAGCGAGTAAACAACTTTTCCCCTACGATTTTAAGTTAGTTGTCGACATAACTGTTGGCCAGCAATTAAAGGTATCTTTAACGACTCATAATACCGGTTCTGAACCATTTGCTATTAGTGAGGCACTACATTCCTATTTCTCGGTTAATGATATATCAGAAACACATATTAAAGGGTTAAAAAATACAACATTTTTTGATCAGCTAAAATCAAAAAACATGCAGGATTTAAGTGAAGCTATTATAGTTACGCAAGAAGTTGATCGCATTTATCAAGCAGACAAGCAAGCCTTAGAAATTGAACAAACATCGAAGCCGACAATCCATATAACTCAGGAAAATTGCCATAATGTTGTTGTCTGGAATCCATGGATAAGCAAAGCGCAATCGATGCAGGATTTTCCAAATAATGGCTATCTCAATATGCTCTGTATTGAATCTGCCAATATTTCACCTGAAATTAACATAGCACCTCAAGCTACTCATCAGATTAGCCAAACTATTTTTGACTAATGTATATAAAACATAATAAAGACACACTGAAGCAAAAGCCAAGCCTACCACTCATTAATTTAATATCTTTGTGTACTCTTTTAACCTTGGTATTTAGTATTATTAGTCTGTTTTCTCACGTTCATCATTTAATAGAACTCACGAGCCATTTTAAATTACATTACTTAATAGCTTCCTTAATTTTTACACTGACCAGCTTATATTTACGCCAATGGATAAAATCCATATTGTTATGTCTGTGCTTTATTTTAAATGCTTATTTTATTGTTCCTTTGTATTTCTCTAATCATCAAACGATACCCAAAGACCAAATTTTTTCTATTTCCCCACAGCAACAAAAAACAAAGATAAAACTAATACATTTAAACATACTTAGTTCAAACAGAAATCAGGAAGCCATAACCCGCTTAATAACCCAAGAAAACCCAGATATTTTTTTAGTTCAGGAAGTAGATAATTTTTGGCATAACTATTTAAAAAAATTAAAAAACCAATATCCATATCAATTAATATTACCTCGAACTGACAATTTTGGAATCGCACTACTCAGCAAAATAGAACCTATAGAAATAAAAGATTTTATTATAAACTTATCCGATACACCGAGTATTTTTGCCCGTTTTCCTTATGAAGATAAATATTTTAATCTGATCTCAGCTCACCCGTTGCCGCCAATTAATGTTCAGTATTTTCAACGTCGAAACCTGCAACTCAATGCATTAATAAACAAATTTAACACTGACCAAAACCCCACCATTATTACAGGTGATTTTAATATCACTCCATGGTCGAGCTATTATCAAGTCATTGAATCATCAAAGTTTCGCAATGCTCGTGATGGCATTGGTATATTAGCCACTTGGCCTGCAAACTTTCTATTTTTCGGCATTCCCATCGACCATATTTTTGTATCACCAGAGGTCAAAGTATTAAGCTTAAAAACAGGTAAATCTGTTGGCTCCGATCACTTACCTTTAATTACTGAGGTTGAATTAGAGTAAATATTCTGACGATATATTTCCATAAAGCTGCCGGGGTTCTTTAATGGTTTAAAGTCAAATTGTTCATAAACGCCATGGGCATCACTCGTTGCAAGAGTAAAGCGTCTCAACCCCTGCAAATCAGGATGAGCAATAACGGCTTTCATCAATTGCTTGGAAATTCCTTTTTGCCTGAACTCTGGCAGTACAAACATATCAACTAAATTAGCAAATGTAGTATAGTCACTAATCACTCGACAAAAACCAACTTGTTGTTTATTGATATAAGCGCCAAAACATAGGGAATTTTCTATCGATTTATCAACCAGCTGTTGGCTTATTCCTTTAGCCCATGTTGAGTGATTGGTTAAAAACTCATACACCAACGAGTGATTGATTAGCGTTTTATCATCACTTACTACTATTAAATCAATATTTTTTGAATTATTTTTCATCATGATCATCAACTCTAATTTTCCTACATTATAGTTGGCTTTAACTATCAATAAGCTATCCAGTTCTAAACAAAGATTGATATAAACTGTAACAGGCTTTTATGATAAAATGACTTACTCTACCCAGCATTTCAGGCTAACAATAAAAACTAATGATAAATTACCAGTCCATTTTTATAGTAATATTTATTCTCTTTTTTCCTAAGTCCGTTCTCGCCGAGGACTTAGTGGTAAAATCCAATTTTTTTGCGAACCTCTCGCTATTTTGTGGTCAGTCTTTAACGGGAAAAACACTTTACCCTCAGGATCCTGCGCACTCTTTCGCTAATAAGGTGTTAATTATTCACTTTGCTAGCTGTGAACAATCTACTATTAAAGTTCCTTTTAAAGTAGGTAATGATAATTCAAGAACTTGGATTTTTAGTTTAAGTGAAAAAGGCTTTAGTCTTAAACATGATCATAGACATTCAGACGGCACACCAGATGAACTAACAATGTATGGTGGTTGGGCAAATCAGAAAGGCAACCAATTCACTCAGTATTTCGCAGCAGATAGTGAAACGAAAAAAATGTTACCAGAAGCTAGCACAAACGTTTGGCAAGTCACGATAGATCCCGAAAAACAAACACTCATTTATGCTTTAAAAAGACATGAAAAACCGCGTTACGAGGCTGTTTTTCAGCTGGTAAAACCCTAAATACAAACGGATTATTTTTTAAAGTCATTTTCAATTAGTTTATGAATGCGCTCAATATAAACGCGTTTATAATCAATTTTTAAAATATCACTGGAGTAACAAAGAAAAATATCCCGCTCAATTGTCGGTGAGTCTTTGACTTGATGGAGCCCTTTTTTTCGTTTTACTAAACTTGATGGCAACATGACGATACCACCAAACTCAAGGGCATAATCAATGGCCATCTGCCAATTAGCGGCTTGAAAAATAGGGCTTGTAACATTCGGTAGTAACTGCGCTTGAATTTCTTTGAAAGTAAAGCCTAAGTCGATAGTCACTAAATTTTTTTCATTGATTTCGTTCGCTGTAATTTCATTGTTGTTGGAATAAAAAGCAAGTTGTAGACTAAAAGCTTTGGTAAGTATTAGTTCATCAATTTTAGGCTGATCATATAAAAAACCAACATCCAAGGTTCTTTCTAATAATCGACGCGCAATAATATTGCTATCAACAGACTGTACTTCGAGTTGTAACTGTGGGAATTCAGCAAACAACAGGTTGGGAAAGTGGCTAAGCTTGGAACTCCAAATTGAATCAGGAGCAGCCACGGCAAGATCTTGGTAATTTTGCGGAACTCGAATATCTTGGGTTGTTCTCACCCAGAGATCAACCATTTGAGTTGCATAAGGCAATAGCTTTTCACCTTGCTTGGTCAATTGAATATTGTTTCTATACCGCTCGAATAATGGTAATCCCAAGGTATCTTCTAACAGTTTTACTCGCGCACTTATCGCGGATTGAGTTAAATATAGATTTTCGGCAGCTTTTCCAAAATGACGTGTTTTTTCAATTTCTAGAAAGGTTCTTAGTAGATTGATATCAATATTCAGCACAATAATTAGCGAGTTTGTAAAAAAGTTAAAGCTATTCTACGAACTCTTAATTAGAGAAACCAGTTAATTCTGAGGATAATCAATGAAATAACGCTCTTCAAACAACGAAGAGCGTTTCCAACAAAGTGCGTGGATTAAAAAAAGGTGAAGTGAAAGTTGCCTAATCCACGTTATCTACTTTGCTATATCCTTGTTCTGTTAACTCGTCGTTAACGCACGCTAATACATAATCAGCGAGATCTTCACTGGCAACTTGGTCTTCTTTGGCGTAATGCTCACATAAGGACTTTGCTTCGCTAATCACCGATTGTGGTGCTTGTGAAGTATCGTCTTCTGCATTAGCTGAAAAAACTAATACGCCTAATAAAGCCACTGCTAAAAATTTCATCTGTCCTACTCCGCTGTGTTAGTGACAGGCGAAAATTAGCATTCCTCATTTATTTTGACTAACAAAAGCTTTTTGTCGTTAAGATAAGTTTTTCTGAAATCATTCTGAAGCAATTACAGATATCCTTTTATATCTAACAAATTAGAAAACAAATCATTTAATAAATAAAATCTATCGTAACGATAAAATTTATTTGCTTCAAAAATTGAAATTTAACGCTAATATTCGCCAAATAGCAGGTGTTACTTTTCATCCAATTTCACTACAACATTTGCTTAGAGCAACAAGTGTGTAACTGTTCAGCGGGGACTAATCATGAATACACGAGAGTTTTGGTTATCTAAACGCTTTTCTGATGTACGCCGATACCCATACGGCTTTTCTAGATCTGGCGACTTTACAATTAGACAGAGTACGATACTTGAACAATACGGATATTTGTTAACTGCATTGATTAATGATGAAGTGAGTGACCCGACACCTGAAGATCTAGAGCTAAAACAGGCGTTATTAAATAATCAGCCAGAATACAGTGAAATAGTCAGCATTTGGCTAAAATATCGCACAATTAACCACATTAAAATTTCAGTCAGTTCAAGCGCTAAGGTTGCCGATTTAGATGACAACGATGACGAAGAGCTTGTAACTGATTTAGACGAGTGGGATGACGATTAATTTATTTTTCCTCACCCATACTGGCACTAAAAAACGAATGGTGGATAAGCTGTTTTAAAACCGCCATATCAATATCAGATAACTTATTGATATATAAACAGCTTTTCCCTACTTTATGCTTACCTAAAAGACCTAGCAACTCATTATATTCTCTAAAACCATTCATTATATATAAGCTCATACTCGCTTTTCTTGGGGAAAACCCAATCCGCATCCAATCACCTTCACGACCCGATGCATATTTATAATGATAGCTACCAAATCCAATAATCGAAGTCCCCCACATACAGGGCTTTTCATTGGTGATATCAGTCATAATCTGGAGTAAAGTTAACGCATCCTCTCGTCTTTGAGAATGTTCAACAGCAGCAATAAACTTTTTAACCGATGCGGTATTTTTTTGTGTTTTAATTTCAGCCATCTTATCACCTTGCTAAATATCCGTTAATATTCAAACGTTTACCGCAAATCAACCACTTTGGAAGGTTCTAATTAAAATGAAGAACCGGGACGGGAAAGAAACTCAATTTCTGCCTCACTTGATTGACGACCTAGCGTCTCATTCCTATGAGGATATCGACCAAACTGTTTAATGATATCGAAATGTTTGTGTTCAAAATTTAGGTTATTCTCCAACCCTGGCTGAGAAAACAATTTAACGGCTTGCTGATGAATAAGCGGAGACTCTGAATGCATGAAAGGCATATACATAAAAGCTTTTTTAGATGCTATTAAAGGCTCGTCTAACTTTAAATTAATTGCTTCCTGAGCCAAAATCAGCGCTAAATTATCATACAAAAAAGCCTGCGCTTGCCCCCTGAACATATTTCTTGCAAACTGATCTAATACAATAATCTCTGCTAGTCTACCTTCTGCAGAGTTTCTCCAATGACTCAATTCACCACGAGACGCAGCCCAATAGCAATCACTATAATTTTGTATTAAACGTTGATCAAACGCTTCATCTTTTTTAAACCAAAATTCAGGGCTTATCTCAACGAACCAAAAATTAATAACATCTTCAGGTTTTACGACTTTATTACTCACGCTTGTATCCTTTTAGATCGGATAAATCATCTAAGGCAAAAGTTTCCAGATGTTCCCCAACTTTAGAGTCGATGCCGTAGCTAAAACAGCCTAATGTACTCTTATCTGCCTTTCGTAAGACCACATTTTGCCATTTATATAACTCCTGCCCCCCCCCTTTGGGTTGAATACCACTGATATATTCATCAAATGGATGTTCATAACCACGCATGATTTGCTCAAAAATCATCATCATTTCTGTACGCTCAATAACTGGAACAAACTCAGTCATCCAGCAGCGCCCAAATAACTTCGTATATTCAAGCCCCAAGATTTCACTTGCAAAGCTATTGATATAAACAATTTCAGCGCGCTCATTCAGCAACAACACTAGGCCCTCACTTAAATCGAGTTGCAATAATGCTGACTGAATAATCTCTTGGTACTGTTGAGGAGCTTGGAACCATTGCTCATAAGAAGGGTTCAGTTGAAGTTGATATTGCAGGCAGGACACCACTTTATCAAAATGTGTAATTTCCTTTGCCAAATTTTTCTCTCCTGAGCCTGATATTGCCATTATTCGTTTTATTGCCTTGCTTGCCGTCTTATCAGCAATTTTTTAATTTCTAGTTATTCCATTTCCGAGCACTGTCAAGACTATAGCGTGATAATAAAACTGTCAAACCCCATATATAAGATTTATATTTAATTTTTCAGGTTATTTCCCTAATAAAATTAGGGGTTTAACTGTGAATTTAGCCTGTTGCTAACAGTTGAGCACTTGTAAAATACTGAAAAAAAATAAAAAACCGATTTTAATTTCTATTCGTTTTATCAAAAAAAAGTAATAATGGTGGCAATAACAGAAAATCCACAATAAGCGCAAAAATAAGTGTTACAGCCATTAATACTCCGATCGCAGCTGAGGTGTTCATATTTGAAAAAGCTAATATAATAAATCCTCCAGCCAGAACACAGGATGTAGTTACAAGCGCTCCTCCTACTCGTGCAAAAGCACTTTGAACGGACTCTTCGGCGCTTTTCCCCTGTTTCCGAGCATAAATGTATTTATGTAAAAAGTGTACTGTGTCATCTACCACAATTCCTAAAGTTGAACAGGCAACTATTGATAAAGAAATATCAACATATCCAAAAAAGGCTCCCCAAAATCCATAAGCCAATGCAGCCGGAATAATATTAGGTACTAAACTGATTAAGCCATACTTGAATGACTTTAATACCAACATCAAGACTAATGAAATCCCGACTAGCGCTACAAATGTGCCAATTAACAAGCTTTTAATATTTCGCTGTGCAATATGCGCAAACACAACTCCTAACCCCGTTGCGGGTTCAGCCTTTAATGCCGGAGCATTTTGTTTTAACCAGTTTTGTGCTTTGGCATCTAACGCGAGTAATTCATCAGAACCGGAGTTTGAAACAGATACGGTAAATCGAGAAGCGTCTTTGTGAATGGTAATTAAATTATTCAGCCCCATACCTTCAGGAAGCCCAAACTCATAAAACAATAAGTATTGTGCCGCTAATTCGCTCGACTCAGGTGTTCGATACCACTCTGCTTGATCAGCATGCATAACCTGGTTGAGATCTTTCATTAATAAACTCAATGATTTGACATCAAAAACCTTGGGCTGCTCTCTGAACCACTGCTCAAACTGATCCAGTTGATGAAGATACTCTGGCGCAAAAATGCCCTCTTCAGCATTCGATGCAAAGGAATACTCCAGAGCATTAATTCCCGTAAGATAACCATCAATTTTATTCACGAGGCGTACTATTTCAAAACTATCATCAAAATACTCAGCCCAGTTATCCCTAATTTTATTGTTAGGTATATAGACAACCAGAGCAATTGTTAAAAGTGTTGTAAAAATTAACAACCCTCGCTTGCGAAAAATAACCCATTGGGAAAATTGAGAAAAAATATAACGTTGCCTCTTTTGATTAGAGTTAGGCTTGGGTAACAACATCATTAATGAAGGTAGTAACAACAAACTAAAAACTAGCGCGATTAACACGCCCAAAGCCACCATATTCCCTAGATCTTGATAAGGTGGCGATGCACTAAAGTTTAGACTTAAGAAACCAATGATAGTGGTTATACTTGTAATAAGTACGGGACTAAAATTTATTTTCAAGCTGTTTATAATGGCTTGCTTTTTATCATTAGTTTCATAGAGTTCATGTTGGTAACTGACTAATATATGGACGCTATCAGCCACCATAATGGATAATAAAATACTTGGCGCGAACCCAGCAATTGGCGTTAAAGTAGGAGAAATCCAACCAAAAAAGCCAAAAGTCACCAGTAAACAACTGGATATCAAAATAAAAATAGCAGTCGTTGCAATAAAACTCCGAAAGAAAAATAATAACCCTAAAAAAATGATGACGTAACTTAGCGGTAATAAAGTAGAAATATCATGTGCAACAGCACGAGCTAAAGTAGCATTAAATGCAGTAGAGCCACCATTTTTTATATCAAACTGAGGATATTTTGCGCGATATTTATCGCGGATAGATTCCATCTGTCGAGTAACGTCAAGAGAAGCGTTAGCATTATCTTGCGGTAGGTTTAAGTGGATCACCACTAATCCCAGTTTACCATCGGCAGTTAACCAATTTTTCACCAGGCGCTTTTCCTGTAACGCAATCTGACGAATTTTATGCAGTTCTTCGGGTAATAATGCCTCAGCATTTTCTACTAAAAAATGAGTATCAATATCATCTTCATTCGCTGCGGTATACAAATAGTTGGTAAGGGATGAAACGCGGTAGGAAAAACTGACTTGCCAAGCTTCTTGTGTCAGTGACTCAATTAATAACAACCCTTGTTTGGTAAAAATATCACCTTCTTTAGCTGTTACGACAAAAGTAGCTGAATTTGATTTGACATAATTATCTTCAAATTCTTCAAACGCCTGTAGCTGAGGGTTATTTTTACTAAGATAAACACGAAAGTCATTGCTGATTTGTAATTGGAATAATCCACTGGCTATTGCGATTACACTAATAAAGATAACGAAACAAACTCGTCCAGGAAATTTAATACTCAATAGAAAAAGGCGATTAAGAAAAGAATTCATTAACAAAAATTATCCAATGAAATTAAATCACAGGCGAATATAGCACTTTTTACATAATAATACTTAAAGCTGTGTTACTTTCATTTTTATAACTGATATTATTTGACTAGTGTCATATTAAGGAGCTTTACAATGCAAAAACAACAAGAAATAGAAGCCGCAGTTTTTCGTAAACTATTATCTCATTTAGATAACCATAAAGAAGTTCAAAATATTGAGCTCATGATATTGGCAGACTTTTGTCGTAATTGTCTGGCTAAGTGGATGGTAATAGAAGCAACAGA
>JAUIHB010000382.1 GCA_030432465.1 Gammaproteobacteria bacterium | reverse complement strand
GTGCAACATGAACCAAGTATCAATTTTTTTCTGATTTTTCTTGTTGTGCTCGAAGTTGCTGGGATTGTAGTTTAAAAATATGCCGAATAATGGCATCACGATCGGATTCTTTTAATTGAACAAATTCCAAGGCTATGTTGTATTGATTTTTGCTATTTAGCTGGCTATCGACAACTCGGCAATAAGCAACTATACCAACGCAGTCAGGCACTAAAACCATCTCAATCTTCAAAATTTGATCAATATCCAGCTTGTCGCTAGTAGAAAAACGTATTCCACCACCGCTTAAGTCTACTTCTGTTAAATCTTGTTTTTCTCTGTCCAGTAACTGTACGACAAAGCGAGTTAGTAGTTCAATTTTTTTATTTAAATTAACAACATAGTTACTTACGTGGCTTGTTTTATTCTCCAGTGAGCTGAGGTAAGCTTGGTTATCGCTTTCAATACAAGCAAGTTCTTGTAGCAGGGTGATATGTGGTGAGTTGCTCGGAGGAGGCGAGCTTTCTTTGGGAATAAGGTTTAATGACTCTACCGCGGTATAATTCAAAATAACCCAATTTTTAATACGAAAGTATTCTCTTCTATCATTTTCGTTTGAGTTATCTAGCATCAGTTTGAACCTTTTATATCTGTTATTGTATTACTTATAGCATAAAAAGATCAGTTGTTGCGGGATTTAGTGCTTTTGTCGCGCCTGATGGGTTGTTAGAATCCGCTATCTTGTGGAAATTGAAGTAATATCTAGTCTAATTTTTAAATTATGGCTAGTTTAGGAGAATAATGAAAAAATCAGTCGCATTAATGGTTGGCTTAAGATACACCGGAGCCCGCAAGAGTAATCATTTTATTTCATTCATCGCCTTAGTCAGTATGCTTGGAATCGGTTTAGGGACTATTGTCCTTATTACGGTTATGTCGGTTATGAATGGTTTTCAAGCTGAAATGCAGGAACGTATTTTAGGTATGGTACCGCATGTTGTCATCGGCCAACGAGGAGAAGGCGTTAAAGACTGGGAAGTTTTAGAAAAGCAAGTCGCACAAAATAAAGATGTTATCGCTACAGCCCCTTTCATTGATTTTCAGGCCATGTTTAAGTCTGGGCCAAGTACCCGATTTGGTTTAGTTCAGGGAATATTACCAGAGCGAGAAACTCAGGTTTCCATAATTGATGATTTTTTTATTGCTGGTTCTCTGGATAATTTAAAACCAAAAGAGTTTGGGATAATCCTAGGTTCTGGTCTAGCTCGATCACTAGGAGTGACTTTAGGCGATAAAGTAAATTTATTGATTGCTGAGGGGGCAACTGTTTCCCCCGCAGGGATCTCGCCCAGAACTAAAAGGTTTACTGTAGCCGGTGTCTTTGAAGTGAAATCTGAGGCTGATACTATGATGGCGTTTATTCATCTGAAAGATGCAGCAATTTTAACTCGTAAAGGGGATTTGGTGTCTGCGTTACGAGTGACCACTAAAGATGTACTTAATGCACAGTGGACTGCTTACGAATTAAGAGCTGAGTTAAGTAATGATTATTTTGTTAGTGATTGGCAATATACACATGGTGCATTATTTAAAGCTGTAAAAATGGAAAAAACAATGATTGGTGTATTGTTAACTCTGATTGTTGCTGTGGCAGCGTTCAATATTATCAGTACGCTTGTGATGGTTGTGACGGACAAACAATCAGATATAGCGATTTTAAAAACCTTGGGTGCGAGTCCAGCAACCATTATGAAAATCTTTATTGTTCAAGGAAGCTTGAATGGCATTATCGGAACTATTTTTGGTGTGGTAGGTGGAGTTGCATTGGCATCAAACTTACCGCAAGTAGTATCTTTTATAGAGTCGCTTTTTGGCGTAAGTATGATATCTGGTGATGTTTATCCTATCAGTTTTTTACCCTCAAAACTTATGTGGAGTGATGTGACTCTTATTACCAGTATCGCATTGACCTTAACTATTTCAGCAACAATTTATCCGGCATGGAAAGCTTCTCGTACTAATCCTGCAGAGGCATTGCGTTATGAGTAATTCAATGGACAATATTGCAATCGATGATTCACTGATGAATGCTACATCAATAAATAATATTCAAAGTAACAATGAGTTAACTCCTCATGCAGTTATTCAATGTTGCCAGCTCACTAAGACTTTCCGTGATGGTGAAAAAGAAATTGCTGTTTTGCGTAATGTTAATTTTCAAATTCACTCTGAAGAAATGGTCGCAATAATTGGTGCTTCAGGATCAGGAAAAAGTACTTTATTACATGTCTTAGGTGGTTTAGATTCACCTGATAGTGGCGAAGTTTTTATCCAAAACACGAACATTCATCAACTATCGGCTAAAAAACAAGGGCTGCTGCGCAATAAAGCGTTGGGTTTTGTTTACCAGTTTCATCATTTACTCGCAGAGTTTTCTGCACTGGAAAATGTGGCCATGCCGCTTTTAATTGGTGGTTCAGCTCAGAAAGAAGCTTATGATAAAGCTGAATCCATGCTACAAAAAGTTGGATTGAAAGAGCGAGTAACCCATAAACCAGCTAAATTAAGTGGAGGAGAGCGCCAACGTGTTGCTATTGCTCGAGCAATGGTCACTCATCCTTCTTGCATTCT
>JAUIHB010000072.1 GCA_030432465.1 Gammaproteobacteria bacterium | reverse complement strand
AATTGTTCCTTTTCGGTATCGTTGGGTCTTGATCCACCTAAACTCATGTTCACCACATCAGCACCATTGTCAGCACAAGTCTGAATTGCACTGATTAACGTTGATGAATAACCCCAACCATCATCATTAAAAGTTTTAATAATATGTAAGCCAATTTTTTGATTAGGTAATACCCCACGTACGCCTACAGTATTACCAACAGCCGCAATAGTTCCCGCAACATGGGTGCCATGCGAACCACCTGGTTCATACCAATTCCCAGTTCCTGAATCATTCGTACCACTGTGGTTATTACCATCAAGATCTGAGTGATAAATGTCGTAGCCTGAATCAATAATGCAGACCATTTTATTATCTGCATTACCATCTGATACTAGTTGCGCTTTAACCGTCGTAATTCCCCATGGAGTCGACTCTCCCATTAAATGTCTGGGCTGATCGATTTCAACATAATCGATATTAGCATCGTTTAGCAGCGCCTTTTTTTGCTGGACATTAATAGTTGCTGAAACCGCTTGAATAAAAGGCATTTCTCGTTTTATTTCAATACCTTGATTTTTAAGGCTTTGCCTAGCAGCATTCATATTAAACATCATATCGCCTGTGGCACTGTAACTAGTCATCGCAGCGCTCTGTTTAAATCGTATAATGTAACGCTGTGCTGGCTCAGTGGTTTGTTCAACCCCAAAAGCCCGAGTTTCAAGATTATCCAGTTGATTGGCAACGGCATCAGTACATACTGATGCCAACATCATTATCGTTATTATTGGTTTTAATTTCATAATACTCTCTTAAAATGTCTGAATAAGATTTTAATTTGTCGTGTATTTCTAATCGTTGATGATTGTTTAAATTGAGGGACAAGAATTATTTGGAATTATTAGTCTGCTTACCGTCCAACAATCATGCGCGGGATATAACCAAAAGGAATACCAATATGCAATTTATATCTTAGATATATTTTAATAATTTCTTGAATTTGTGAGGTGTGTCATACAATCAAATTCAAATAACCTAATCAAAAAATAATTTGGCTAGTTTATAATTTGGGTTTGATATTATGAGTGTATTGGTAAGAAATATTGCCTTTTATTCGTCTTTGACTTGTTTTTATCTAACTCAACTCTCTCTTTTTAAACTGGTTGAACAACTGACTAACACTTGAATAATCCATATCAACCGCAAAAACAAACTCTCTATTATTTATCTGCCACAGATACACTAGAGGTTAACCCTACTCTTCTGACAAAGTTCCCACTCGAGTGATAATTGAAGAATTTTCTGTTCTACTATCTGCAAAATTATAAACTGCTGTTTATAATAGTTTTTACTTTTACCGATATGTGGTAATTAACATTATAGTAAACTGACAAAATCCACAAAGTGATACAAAGCTTATACCGAAGAGATCTCAAACGATGATGGAGCCAGTACAAAGGATCAACGACATAGGCGCGAATGCCATTAGTGGACATGTTGAATACGATATTCCCAAATTACTCTGGAATTTCGGAATGATTATTTCGGCTATTATTTTTGCACCCTTTACTTTTAGTTTTAGCGCTTTCTTTCTTTTTTTAATATTAACCTATTTTTCATTACTCATCGGACACAGTGCGGGTATGCATCGAATGATGATACATCGCTCTTTTGAATGTCATCCATTAGTAGAAAAAATACTTATTTATATTGGCGTTCTTGTCGGTATGTCTGATCCTTATGGCATTATAAAAATTCATGACATGAGAGATTGGGCTCAGCGACAACAAAACTGTCATGAATTCTTTTCTCATCAACAAAACTATTTAAAAGATCTCAGTTGGCAACTTGGCTGTCGGTTTAAATTTACCTCTCCTCCTCAAATAACTATTGAACCCAAATACGCTTCTAATAAGTTTTATCAATGGCTTGAATTAACTTGGAGATGGCATCAATTACTTCTTGCACTCTTCCTGTATTTAATCGGCGGATGGGCATTTGTTGTCTGGGGTATATTTGTTAGAGTATCGGTCAGTATTATTGGTCACTGGTCTATCACCTATTTTTGTCATAATCCTGGCCCAGGCGTTTGGCGAGTTAAAAACGTAGCAGTTCAAGCTTCAAATATTCCGGGATTAGGTTTAGTAACTTACGGAGAATGCTGGCATAATAATAATCATGCTTTTCCAGAGTCAGCCCGTATCGGCATTGAGCCAGGTCAATCCGATCCTACATGGCGATTTATTCAAATTTTAGATTATATGGGACTGGTCAAAAGAATAGGTAAACCTCGCCCTCCTAACGAAAGAGAAGATCTGGAAAAAAACGATGATAGAAAATACTGAAGTAAACCAATATTGACTCCAATAAAAGCCTTAAAGGCACATCAAAAATCTCAAGCATAGATTATACTTTTAGTTTTCAGTGAATAAAAACTAAAACACTTGTATATTTATAAGATGACTCTAAACTATTTATTGTCAGGTATAGTTTTTCAACGTGGTAAATACCAGCAATTTATTAAGTTAATGCGTAGAAAGCTGGTACTTAAAGTGCCGAAAATATCGACAAAAAAACAATTAGAAAACATATCAAATCACGATCAAAACGCCTGCCAGATAGGAGTTTTATAAGTATTAACAAAAAACTAATTAACTAACGCTTATTTTTTGTTAATCCTAAAAGGAGAAACAAGTGAATTTAAAACTAATAACAATTTTGGGACTGTTTTGTTTACCTGGTTGTGCTTCATGGGTATCAGATACAAAAAGCGATCTGGCCAAAGCAGGCCCAGAATCTCAAATTGACTCAGAACTTATCTCTGAATATACCGCTAACCAATCTAAAGCATTAGCACAACTAAAAACTTTAACGGGTGTACAAACCCCTAGCTGGGATCAGGTGATTTCTGCAGGGTTACAATACTCTGATGCACGATGTTCTGACTATATTGAATCTTTATATTGGGTAAATAAACAAATCAATGCCGATGTTAGAGATGTTAATTCATTTGGAACAATGACAACAGGTATTATGGGTATTGCCAAATCAGCGGCGACAGAAATTGCTGCTGCTGCAGTACTTTTTGGTTATGCTGAAGAAACCATCCACAATAATGGTAGCCGGGTTTTATTTGAGCTGGAACCCTCATCAATCAGAGCGCTGGTAGAAGGAAGTCAAAAAGCTTTTAGATCAGCTTTACAAACAGGTTATCAAGATCAGGCTGGTGCATTTTCTGTAATTAGAGAGTACATTGGTCTGTGTTTACCTTCAACAATTGAAGCAGAAATTAACAATGCTGCAAAAAATGCGGTACCAGCTGCAGCAAGTGGCAACCCTTTAACTGGAGAGCCACCAAAAGTTTCGGTTAATAAATCTCAAGTCAATATCAGTTCTGGGCGGTATGATTCAGATGTATATAGTTTACTTTTAAAATCCTATGCTTTCCCAAGTGGGAAAAAAGATGATACCAGACATGGTCAATTACAAAAATGGTTAACTTCTAAAAAGGTTTCAGACCCAGTCGGTATTTTCCTGATGCAAGAAAAGTACAAAGATCTTTGGAAGCAGGCTGTTGAATACTTAAGAGTTAATGGAAATCCAAAGCTTGACTAAAAGGAGAGGAAAATGAGCAGAACATATAAAATAACAGATGTTCCAGAATCTGAATTAGAAGAGCAGATCAATATACTAAAAGAAGATGGGGCATCTGAAGTCACTTCTGAAAAACAAGATAATGATCTATTTACAATTACAGCGATTTATCCAGATTAGTCAGAAAATTTAAATTAAAATGTAAGTTATTCATGCTAGTAAAACCATCTTAAAAAGATGGTTTTACTTTTAAAAATTGCTTTAAATAAGCTTACATAAAACAGTATGGCGTTATAAATTTATTATTTTATTGATAACAGCCATTACTATATTGAGTACTATCAAAACCACTAATCCCCAAAGAACGACCAATAAAACCATCAATTTTTTGTTCAAGCGTGGCTAAACTATAAGGTGTATCAAAGCCTGCACCTTTTAGCCAGCATCCTTGATTAACAGGTTTATCAATAACACCGTTGGTACACTGAAAGCCAGAAATAGCGACACCTAAAACCCCTCCAGTAGTGTTACTTGTCCAATAACTTGCTGCATCAGCTTCTTTTAATTTTATATGACTATTAGTTTTTGTTTCAAAAATCATCAATTCACCATTTCTTAAATGATTACTGGAAAAGCCATTTAAAACCGTTGAGTCAACTTCGACTTTCATATGTTGGGACGCACCCGCCTGACCTTTTTCTTCGTTAGTCATAATAGTTTTTCCTGTAGTGATCAACTCACTCACCACTTCACTTAAGTTAGCATGATCGTTAGTGTTACCATTCTCATCAATTTTAATTGTTTTAGCTGCATTGCCTACTGCTGCAATAAAATCTTTAATACCTTTCATATTAAATTTCTTTGAGTGCGATTTCATTAAAGTCAGCTCTTTATCAAAAAGTATTGTTCGATGATTTCCTGTTTGCGACCTTACTTCAAAAATAGAATTACTCGTTGAAAGTGATTCTGAAACACCGCTACCAAAAATACCTGTTACATTGGTATCAACCGACAAATTCGTCCCAAGACTACTAATATAATTAACATCTGCAACACACCCATCATTCATACCGCAATCATTATTACAAAGTAATGCCACAGAAATTTGTGCGCTGGTTGAAACCAAACTGGTATTGCTATCCACCTCTTGAGGATTTGACCAACTTTTCGCATTCCATTGATTACGTTGATAAAGTGGTGCTTTATCAACCCATCGCTCTCTGAAGGATTGATTAGGGCTTGCGGCATGTCGGTTATATCGATTATGGATATGTTCTGCAACAGCCGGATCACTTTGTACATTAAATATAGCACTACATCCACATGTACCACGAGGACCCCCACCACCAGTTGAGCCACCTGTAGAACTACCACTTCCGCTAAACCTTAAAGCCGAAGCAAGTTCCTCCTGATTCTCAGGTAAATATTTTGCAAAAAACTCTGTTACTTCTTTAACTGGAATAGCACCTTGATATTCCTGATAAAGCTCAGGATAATCAGTTACGATCATTTGCTTAAAATGTTTATCACGCGGTAAGCTTACTTCCAACTCATACAACGAATCAAATTGATTGAGTAATATTTCCTGCATAAAATATTCTGAAAACGACAATTTTTGATTTTCTGAGCGCTCAAAGCTTTGTTTTATTACTGCATATAATTTAACATCGTTTTCCTGAATAAAAGCTTCTGGAGAAATATAGCTTTCAGCATACGTCTCTATATAGTTCACATAACTATTTAGCACTTCAGGATGATTGTTTAATGTAAAAACAGCTAAATTTATTTGATTCTGAAACGCAATAATGCCATCAAAAGTCTCTTTGCTCACAAAACCATTTTCAGCACTCATTGTCTCAGATTGAGTTAATCTTTCAGTACCGTCACTCGTAGATAATGTATCTTGAGCTAACAGGTTAAATGCAGATAGTGAAATCAGCACAACTCCTAACAAACGGCTTGTTTTATTTTTTATCATCATATCTTCCTTTTGATATTAAGTAATTTTAATCATTTAATGTATTAATAGTTAATTCGTGCAAACTATCGGATTACCTTATACAAACAACTATCAACGCTTTTAAGGATAAGCCTTTCAGTTATTTTAAGTAGGTCGCAACGGGGATCAAAAAGGGTATAAGTGGGGATTTTCAGGGTATTTATTCGCTAGGTTATTTTGTATAATTTAAAAATCGACTGTTCAGCCATATACAGCCTTTACTAGCCCTAATTGTCTTTCACTCGTAAAACGAGAACTAGAATTGAGATTTAGCGGCTTTCTATATTTTCATTATTTTTATTTGAAAAATCAGGCTACTATTACTTCTAATAATAGGTATTATGAAAAACCTCAAAGCTGTTTTATTTTTAATATTTTATTCACTTTCAAGTTATGCAAGTGAAGAGCAGTCCTGTTCTGCATCTCATGCATTCAATCAGCAAAACCTTGCCGAACAAATTATCCAGTGTGAATTAGAACTTAATCAAAATATTTCCAGCGATATTAAAACAATTCGTCAGTCAATATATCTTGCTAATCTCTATCGAAAAGCAGGCGATACCAACAAATCCAGTCATCTACTTGAAACAATATACAATCAGGCTAAAAGGCTAGGTTCTAAAGCGCTATATGAAGTTACTTTTGCTCAAGGAGTAAACAGTTATTACTCAAGAGACTTTATCGGTTCACTTGAATATTTTAAATTTGCCTATCAATATGCAAATGAATTACAAGATATTAAGGCTTTAGCCAATGTTTATAATGCTTTAGCTAATGTTGCTCAAGTATTTGCTGATTATCAATCGATGTCTTATTTACTGGAAAAGTCATTAAGTATTTATAAAGACATTAATGATGTCGAAGGTTCGATAAAAGTATTTAATAATTTAGGAAATGCCTATCGTTTTAATAATGATGATAACAAAGCTTTAATTATGTACAGACAAGCACTTTTAAACCAAGCTCAACAAGACAATCGTTTAAATGCTGCTCATACACGTATTAATATGGCGCGCTCTCTCATAAAACTCGAGCAACAACATAAAGCAATTGAGTTATTAAAAATTAGTCTGCAAGATTTCTCAGAGATTGGTGCTGTTCATCGAATGATTGAGACTAATGGTTTAATCGCTAGAGCTTATCTGAATTTAGGCAATTTAGAGTCTACAGAGCAATATTTGCAAGATAACCGAGAGCTTAAATTACAAATTGATGCTAATCACTTTGATCCAGGATCCGAATTGATATTAGCCGACTTTTATAGCGCCACTGGAAAGCTGAATTTAGCAAAACAAATATTAATCGAGGGTGTCAATAAAAGTCGCCTCCAGAAAAATATCGAACAATTAAAAAAATATTTGAGCACATTAGCAACTTTGTTAGCTGAAATGGAGCAAACCAAACTATCCAGTCAGTATTGGCAGGAGCATTCTGATGTTTTAGCAGAGCAATTAAAGCAAAAGAAGCATTATTTTGGAAAGCTAAATTTTATTGTCAAATCAGAACACCTCATAATGACTGACAATAAAAAATTCGACTATCAAGTGTTAAATTTAATTAGTCATCAATTTTTTTGGATTACTATTTTAATATTTATCGGCATTATTATCTTTCTTCTATATAAAAGAAAGAATAATAATCTCGAAATTATTAAACATAAAAACGAATCTTTAGAAGTTCCGTTTATTGAAACAGACTCCTTGACCAAACAAAATTTCAATGCAAAGCAAAGCACAACACAACCAGTAATCATTGATACGCGACAACGACTCGTTGAGCTAATGATGCTTGCCACTCAACTTTGGGAACAAGAAACTCAACTTGGTCGTATAGAGCTTGCTGAAAAAAGTAAAATCTGGAAAGTAACTATTGATGATGGCCGACTGAGAGTAAGAGCCATGGAACGCTATCTCAGTATAGAAAAACTGCCAACTAAACCACGCTGGCGTAATGTAATTAGAACCTGTCATTACGTTCTAGGTAAATGCAATAAAACCTCTAGCGTGCGTGAGGAACTCACCACAAAGCTCGCCGAATATTTAAATATCGTTAAACAACAGGCGAGCCATTAAACATTATATTTCCCACCTCCCTCATTTTCTATCGCTTTTACTCCATAGGTTCTAGTGAATTATTCTCGGAAGGCTCCAAAGGCATACTTTCTGCTACTTGAGGACAAAGTAAATTATCAAAAACTTTAACAATATGGTTTGAATCTGCCCAGAGTCCATCCAAGTCTCTAACCGATACGATGAGGTTATATTCGTGACAAGCTTCAAATACCAATTTCTCGGTTAAGTTAATTCTACCAAATGCTCCCAGCTCAATACCTGTCTGAGCAACCGACTGAAACGCACTCTTTGAATTAATCAATCGTTTCTGAGATTCTATTCTGTACCCATTATAAGGTAAGGAATTAAGGTGCGGATAACTTCTCCACCAGTGTAAAAAAATACTTTCACCCGCGAAGAAAGAGTCTTGTGGCTTATTATTGCTGTTTTCAAATTGAATATGTTCATTACTTGCACAGATGTTACATGAAAAATTAACACCTTCACTTAAAGAATAATTAATACGTTTATCTTCTTGAATAAAGTTCTCGGGGCCATAATAATAAGTTTGTGAAATAGAACTATAAATAGCCTGTCTTCGACTATCTGTATGAATGGCGCAAAAATTCTCACTAAAATTAAACGCGAGGTCAAACTGACCACAATTATCTCCGCTTACAACATCATTACAGGTTGCTAATGGTTGATTACTTCGATTTGAAGAACCTTGTCCTATCTGGCTCGATTCATTCCAAATGCCAAGCTGATAAGAAACACCACTACAGTGATTATTGTTAATTTGAACAGGTGGTTCTTCATGCGCCATTATCGTTTGACTTAACAAAATAGTTATTCCAAAACATAATTTTCGCGAGTTATTCATAAGCAAAATCTATCCTTTTAATTTCTCTACTGTGCATTGATATTGGGTAATATAGCTAAACCTTTTCATTAGAAATAGAATGACATATTGATTGCGATACACAAAATATTTTAACAGGCTAAAAAGGGCTATTTGGGGAATAATAAGGTTTTATGTTATTGATTATAAAGAACTATATTATTAATAACACCAACAGTAACTCTGCTCATATATCGTTGTGAACTCCACTCGAGCAACAATAAAGTCAGCATTATTCTTAATTAAAATGAGTTTATCTCATTAATTACAAATTGACTTAACCTTAAAAAACAGTAAACATCGTACAATATTTACTAGCTATCAAACCCTTACGAGCCAGATATATACAGACCACTTATGCGTAAAATGGATAAAAAGATAGAAAAGCAACTAAGAACGACATTAACAGAAGTTTGCAATATTGCCTTAAAGGAAATACACGGATTTCAGTGGCTAACTCACCAAGTTAATTACTCAAATTTTCCTAAAAGCTTAAGAATCATCTGCGTTTTTGATACTGATGGTAATCTTTCGGCATTTAACCAAAGTAGCGAGAAAGAGAAACTTAACTCACTCATTCAAAAAAAACTTGCTCAGGTAAATATAAATTTAAAAAATACTTCTAAACATACTCACTTTGAAAGTGAACAAAGCCTTCGTATAGCCAACAAAGGTTCGACTTTGCATTAAGACTTACTATGTCAAATCAATCCCGTTTTTAGCAACTTCAGTCAGCAATTCATTTAATTATTTGTTTGATAATATTTATAAAAGCCACCATCAACTTTACTCAATTAAATTTACGATAACCCCCACCGTTCATAACAAAGTTCAAAAAAATTGCTTTTTCCAAAACCGTATTGATGAGCTCGTTGCATAGTAATGACATCCCAATATTGATTTGCTTCAAGCAAAACCGGTCCGGAATCAGAAAAACCAATATCCCAACCCAGAGAAAAATATTCAGGGAATTGCTCATGCGCCTTCAGCGCGAGTTCTAACGCCAGTGATCAGTCGTCAAGAATACGACCTTTGATATTCGCGCCGGTATCAGGATGATTATCAAACCCTGCACAAAATAAACGATATGAAAAAGCACGCCCTAAACGACCTGAACTGGGACAAATAGGACTCATTAAGCCATTCGTGTTAGTAATGTCACCTTGCCATGCAATTTTTAATACGCTAGAAAGATGTTCTGGATTTCTCCCTTCACGTTTAATTGTAACAATTCGAGCACAACATAAGCTATTTGGATTAAGATCAACTAAAGAAGAGCTACTTTTTAAATTAGCCTGAACTATAAAGTCCTGATTCAATGATTGTTGCCTGATTTTTTTGAGCAGCTCGCCTCTACTAATAAACATACCTTTATCATTGCGATATATCTTAGAATCACAATGATTATGACTTTCATCGTAGTACCAACGACTACAAAACAGACCTTTGGTCCCCATTCTAGGCTTAACAAATAAATCCAATCCAGAAGGTAATAACTCCAACTCGACTCCTTCTTCACTTCTGATGACTCCTTCACTTGCAATACAATAGTAGGAGCATGCGTTATCGAGTGGCTCGCACACAACTTTGCAAACAGATATTTATCAGAAATTTCTATTTGTTGAATGCTTTTATTAGTTGCAAAAAACAATGGTGAGATTTCATTGTCATATATGTAATCAGCAACCTCACCAATTTCTTTCTTAAGGAAAAATTGGTAATTATAGTAAGCTCTAGGAGGTAAAGAATAACGCATAGAGAAAATTATGATCTCAAAAATCTGTTGTAACCGATCTTTACCACTCGCCTCTTCAACTCGTTCTCCGGCTTTTTTACTAAATTTTAATACCAGTTCAAATAGTCTTATTGGCCAAATAAAGCTTTGGAGCAACTTCATTAACCAAACATATAGTCGAGGATATAAAGGATAGCCATTTTTTGACAAAATAAATGAACTGCTTTTATTTTTTTATTCTGACTATGTAACTTAAAAAAGGCTTAGTGTACTGAAAACGAATAATTTTCCAAATTTTTTTAGTTTATTCATTATTAATTCAACTTTGTAATGTTGAGAAAAAACAATCTAATTTTTTATATTAGAAGTCCAGCTTAATCTATTTTTTATTTTTACTTTACAAGCTAAAAAACAGCTTAGTATGCTAAAGATGAATATTTTTTCCAATTTTTTAGCCAATCACTGTTTTTCATACACACTACATTTAAAAATAAGATACTGATTTATACTTTCTTCTTTATTTTGATAAATACAAGAAGTTAACGAAACAGATTTAGCATTTTAGAGATAATTATTTTAATCATAGTAGTTTTTACTTCGAAAAAATAATGCTGTTAATAGCCGCACAAACCATAAAAACTACTCCCCAGTATATCACTATTGGCTTTAAGGGTTTTCACTTGCTCTAAACTTAAATTCTGGGAGTCGATCAAAGTATTGAGGTGAAAATTTCTTTTCCTAAAAGAAGTAGGAAAACAAGAATTCTTGAGGTTGATTATGCCATCCCATAATACTGAATAACCAATTCTGATAATCGGCTGAATCACTATTAGCAATATCCTCGAAGATAGTTGAGAAACTAATGTAGGCGATAGCCATTACCCAATCGTTTCACTACCATTTTTATTTTGCAAGTATCGATTAGCTAAATTTAAAGATCGTTTACAATGTCCAAGCGCTTTAATTCAGTTGTAATAAGTTCAGGTCTAAATCCTACAATTATTTTATCTTTAAATACAATGAGCGGTGTTCCATATTCACCAAGCACTTTATATTGTGCGCTTGCTTCAGGGCTTTTCTGTATATCCAGCTCAACGTATCGAATATTATTTTTTTTAAAGTAATCTTTTAATAAGATGCAGTAAGTGCAATCTTCTGTTGTATATGCAATGACATGTTCTTCTTTATTGACAAAGTATTGACTATAATTACCAATGATAAATTCTGGAGGTTTTTGAGCCCAACTATACATCCAATAAACTATTACTCCAACAATAAAAAACAATATGAATAATGATAAATCAGACCAGAGTGATTTTTTTTCTTTTATTTCCTCCAAAACTCACCTCCTACCAAACCAGATAAATAAAAAATAGTAATTTTAGGCACACCATTAACAGCATAAATTAATGTGCCTTTAAACATTTCTGCTGATTAATGACAACTAGGATCATTTTGCCACATATAACACCAATTTTGTGCACCACCATCACATAATGCTTTCATATCTTCGCAAGTGGGTCGCGCAAAAACAAAAGTTGATACTATTCCCATAATTAAAGCTATTGCAGCTATTTTTGCATTTCTAAACTTAGTCATTTTATCATTCTCCTTTGATTGAATTAATCTTATAAAAGATCATATTGTCATAAACATT
Organism: Gammaproteobacteria bacterium; assembly: GCA_030432465.1. Lineage (GTDB taxonomy): Bacteria > Pseudomonadota > Gammaproteobacteria > Enterobacterales > Kangiellaceae > Aliikangiella. The sequence continues at coordinate 2,278 of JAUIHB010000072.1, read as the reverse complement.
GATGACAATATGATCTTTTCTATCAGAAGGCTTTTTCAGAGTCAACAAGCATCAAAAAAGCGATAGATTATTATTAATATTTATAACTAAATTGCGATAAACAATCTCATTGGAAATTTTACCATCCTACTCACTTCTCTCTAGCTTTTCAGCAAAGCATCATATTTTTGTTTAATTTCTGGAGTAACCATATCACCAAAATCTTCAAGTTCATAAATAGGTCTGATTTCAATTTCTGAGTCTTCTTTCATTGGATTTGGGCAGCGTTTTACCCAATCAATAGCTTCTTGCATATCCTTCACTTGCCACAACCAATAACCAGCAACCAATTCTTTTGTTTCAATAAAAGGGCCGTCGACCACATTACGTTCTTTTCCTGAAAACTGAACCCTGACACCTTCTTTAGAGGGTTTTAGTCCATCACCTCCCAAAAGAATCCCCGATTTATTTAGTTGCTCATTATACTCCATCATTGCTGTCAGTAATTCTTGCTCTGGCATTTCACCTTTTTCTGAACTTTCGGTTGCTTTAACAAAAATCATCACTTTCATTTTAATTTCTCTCTATATAAAAATTGAATTCATATTTTCCAGTTTATTTAGCATTGATCACTCTGGTGCTTTACTCATATCCATTTTAACAGGTAAATTAAACCAAAAATTTAGTTCACTCACTGCCACGCTCCCATAAAGTGTTACTTAGATAACTCAAGCAGTATTAATCTAATGCCAACTCACGAACCGGCCTAACTTCAATACTGCCATATTCTGCTGGCGGAATTTTAGACGCCCAATGAATAGCCTCATTAATATCTTTGGCATCAATCAAATAAAATCCAGCTAAATGCTCTTTGGTTTCAGCAAAGGGTCCATCAGTAACTTCCATTTTTTTATTTCTTATTCTCACTGTTGTTGCAGTTTCCACAGAATGTAATGGCTCAGCGGCAAGCAAATGTCCGCTGCTTTCCAACTCTTGCGCATAAGCAGCACATTTTTTATCAGGACAAGCGTTGTACTTATCTTCTGCTAAATACACCAAACATAAATATTTCATGGTTTTCTCCTTAGAAAAATTCGATAAGGGAAATAATCTCATTTTGATTCACGGACTAAACCCAGAACTTGCAATAAGTAACTAATAAATAATCGAATAGATACACGTTAAATCGACATCATACGAAAAAAAATTTTAATTATTTTAGTTTTTTCTCAATTTTTAAGATTTGACGCTTTAAAAATCGCTTTTCTGGCTGCTGCTGTGTTAACCCTAAAGCTTGATGATAGGCACTCAATGCTTCCTCGTAACGTTCGGCACGACGTAGTAAATCGGCTTGTACAGCATAAGTTAAGTGGTAGGACTGTAATTGTTTATCTTTTAATAAGCTTTCTAACAGAATTAACCCAGCCTCTGCCCCATCCCGCATTGCAATTGCGACCGATTGATTTAATTGAATCACCGGATTATTTTCTAACCGCAATAATGCATCATACAAACCAATAATTTGTTCCCAATCGGTATCGTTAAAATGCTTGGCTTCAGCATGCACAGCCGAAATTGCAGCTTGCAGTGAATAAGCAGTTAACGAACCACCTTCGAGTATCTGAGTCACCAGCTGGCAGCCCTGCTCAATCAAACTTTGATCCCATAGATTTCGATCTTGTTCTTCTAATGGGATCAGATCTCCATTTTCATTGAGGCGAGCTTTAGCTCTTGAATCATGTAACAACATTAATGCAAGTAGGCCAGATACTTGTTCATCGGGTAATAAATCATTTAACAAATAGACTAGCCTTTTTGCTTCATTAGTTAAATGTTGACTAAGCAGCTGATCACCCGAAGACGCAGAATAGCCTTCGTTATAGACTAGATAAATTACCCGTAACACACTCTGTAAACGCTCGACCAACTGCTCTTGTTCTGGAATTTTATATGGAATTCTGGCATTTTTTATTTTACTTTTGGCTCTGACTATTCGTTGTGCCAAGGTTGGTACGGAAATCAAAAATGCTTGAGCTATTTGCTCAGTAGTTAATCCACAGACTTCACGCAAAGTTAATGCAACCTGTACATTTTGTGATAAAGAGGGGTGACAACACGTGAAAATCAATCGTAGTTGATCATCTTCAATACTTTCTTGATCTAAAATTTCCTGCTCAAAACTGGCACTAAGTTCAGTATCTTGATCGTATTTTTCTCGATGTTGTTCTAATGATGAAAAACGGCTTTCACGACGCAAACGATCAATCGCTTTAAAACGTCCGGTAGAAATTAGCCAAGG
>JAUIHB010000071.1 GCA_030432465.1 Gammaproteobacteria bacterium | reverse complement strand
GACTAAGTCTTCACGCTCAACATCACAATCTTCGATAACGTCATGCAATAGAGCAGCCATTATGGTTTGGTGATCAAGATGTAAAGTAGCGAGTATCTTGGCAACGGCTACAGGGTGAGTTATATAGGGATCGCCGCTGGTACGAAGCTGCCCGTCATGAGCATCACGGGCAAAAATGTAAGCTTGTTCGACTTCCTGAACTTGGGAGGCATCTAAGTAAGTTTGTAATTGCTCTTTTAAGCCGCTAAACAAATACACCAGAGTCTCCTGCGAAAACTAAGTTGCTTAGCTTTCTATCACATCACGAGTATCTTCCACTGATGACATACCTAAACGATCAACATTTTCCGCATTGACTAATTTTTCTTCAATTTCACGCAAAGCCACAACTGTCGGCTTGTCGTTATCCCACTCAACCATCGGGTCTTTTCCACCCGTTGCAATTTGGCGAGCGCGCTTTGAAGCAACCATGATCAAATCAAATCGATTGCCGATAGTATCAACTGCATCTTCTACTGTAACTCGTGCCATTGGAAGCTCCCAATTGGTTCAAAAAATTCTAAATAAAAAGTCCTAACGGACACTGTCTATCTTGGTGTTATTGATTAAAAAATCAACCCTCACCTTAAACGGCCGCATAGTTTACCCTAATTTTATACTTAGTCCAAAAGATTGCTCAACAATTGAACGTGTTTTTTTTGTTGACGAGCAATTTTTTGTCTTTCAGCAAGCATAATGGCCTTTAATTCATCAACAGCCAATGAAAAATCATCATTAATGACCAAATAATCATATTCGTTGTAATGTGACATTTCGTTACAAGCAGCCTGCATTCGATTCTCAATTACTGCCGCCTCATCTTGTCCTCTTCCAAAAAGACGTTCTCGCAAAGCCTCTTTCGATGGTGGTAAAATAAAAATAGAGCGACTTTCCGGCAACTGTGCACGAATCTGTCTAGCACCTTGCCAGTCAATTTCTAAAATAACATCAACACCACTCTGCCTTTGCAAATCAATCGCCGCTTTACTTGTGCCATAAAAATTTCCAAAAACCTCTGCATGCTCAAAAAATGCTTTTTCAGTGATCAATTGCTGAAACTCTGTCTGACTGACAAAGTGATAATCGACACCATCAACCTCGCCTTTTCTCATCGCCCGCGTAGTATGCGATACCGAAGTTTGAATATGACTTACTTGTGAAATCAATTGTTTCAACAGACTTGTTTTACCCGCACCAGAAGGTGCCGACACCACATACAATGTACCTAAGTCAGATGAACCCGATTCAGAAGACACGAGTTCAGGCGAACTTGGTTTGGAGTTTTGTTCAGTCATCAATCCTATTTTCCTAGAAAAATTATAGAATATTCGCTGCGACAGCAATCTTTGCAAAGATAAATGTAAGCATATACATGAAACTCGATTCTTTCATGTCTTTTTCTTTGTTCAAGACCGATTAGGAGTAAACATGCTTAATATTTTGAATTTGTTCACGTATTCACTCTGATTATTCATAATCGAAGATAAATCATCGGTAAGGTTAACGTCGAGTACCGACTGTTGAGCTTTTAAAGCCACTTGATGGTGAGCACAATACATAAAACATTTACTCCCAATTGCCTCTTTATGCACCTTATCTCCCCACATCAACAACTTCACATAACATGAGAGTGTTGTATCGGATATTTAACCGATATATAGCTTTTCAAACCACTAGATAATAACTTGACTAATTTACGATAGCTACGTCATTTGCACTTATCGGTATCGTTACAAATAGAGCTATTAGTTCATACGTAGAAATAATTAAGCTCGATACTCACTAAAATATAACGAGGAAAAAACAACAAAAATAATACAAATAAATGTTCCAAATAGCTTTGACTTCATTACTTTTCTACCTCCTTAACTTAAAACAACTGATACTTCGCATTAGATATCATACAAAATAATAAAAGATAAAGTATAGATGACACTCTCAAGTTATGCGCAAAATTAGTCTTCAGGGTGCCCGGCAAAAATAATTAAAAGATAACTAAAATAGCTACTCAATATTCTGGATCTGCTCTCGCATTTGCTCAATTAAAACTTTCAACTCCACCGATGCCGCCGTTGACTTGCTGCTAATCGATTTAGAACCTAAAGTATTAGCTTCACGATTAAGCTCTTGCATCAAAAAGTCGAGTCTTCTACCAATTGAGCCACCTTTTTTCACCAACCTTGTAACTTCGCTGATATGCGTATCTAAGCGATCCAGCTCTTCATCCACATCAATTTTTTGCGCTATCATTACCATTTCCTGTTCAAGTCGCTGCTCTTCAAATTCTAACTTTACTTCTTCGAAGCGTGCTAGGATTTTATCTTTTTGCCACTGAATGATGGCGGGCATTTCTTCTCTTACCGCAGCTACCTGAACTTGCATTCCTTGCAAACGTTGATTAATAATTTCGGCCAAACTTTGTCCTTCACGTTCGCGCATTTTGACCAACTGTTCAATAGCCTCATCAAATGTTGCAAGTAGCTCTTTTTCCATTTGCTCACTATCCACCTGCGCCGACTTGATTAATCCAGGCCAGGCTAACAATCGGGTTAACTCGGGCGCTTGTTCAATTTGTGCAAGATTTTGTAGTTCAGCATGAGAGTTAAGTAAGGACGTGGCCACTTCTGGATCAATTGCGAGACTGTCAGCCTGCGCTCCAGTTGTATCGATTCGCAAACTACAATCCAATTTTCCACGTTGTAATTTGCTTCTTAGCTTTTCCCGCAATTTAAATTCGAGATATCGAAAAGCTTCAGGTAAACGAAAGTTAGTTTCAATAAAGCGATTATTAACGGAACGAATTTCCCATGCCCCCACTCCCCACTTTTGTTCTATCGGTTGGCGCGCGAACGCAGTCATACTTCTTATCATTTCAAATGCCTATTAATCGCTGTTATTTCGTCAGGTCAACAAATTGTAACCTGACTACTGAATAATTTCGATAAATCATATGAAAACTTGCCTGATTTAGTTAAAATTCAAACATTGTTAATTCATTATAAGAGACTCCATTAATATGCGTCCAAGCGGCCGAACCAGTAATCAATTACGTCCAGTACAAGTCACTCGCAACTTTACCAATCATGCGGAAGGTTCAGTGTTGATCGAAATGGGAGAAACCAGAGTACTTTGTACGGCTTCGGTTGAATCTGGCGTACCGCGCTTTTTAAAAGGAAAAAACCAAGGATGGTTGACTGCTGAATATGGTATGCTCCCCCGAGCGACTCACACTAGAAATAATCGAGAAGCTGCTCGCGGCAAGCAATCTGGGCGCACCCAAGAGATTCAGAGGTTGATAGGCCGCTCTTTACGCGCGGCGGTTGACTTACAGTTACTGGGTGAAAACACGATCATGATCGATTGTGACGTTTTGCAGGCCGATGGTGGAACACGTTGCGCATCAATCACAGGAGCTTGTATAGCATTAGCCGATGCAGTCAATACTATGTTACGTAAAAAACAGCTAAAAACGAATCCTCTGAAACACATGATCGCAGCTATTTCAGTCGGTATTTACCAAGGTTCTCCGGTGCTTGATTTGGATTATGCTGAAGATTCAAAAGCCGAAACTGATATGAATATCGTAATGAACGAAGATAAAGGTATTATTGAGTTACAAGGCACAGCAGAAGGTGCAACTTTTTCGCAAGAAGAACTGACAGAAATGATGTCTCTGGCAAATCAGGGCATTGCAGAGCTCATTGAAATCCAAAAATCATCTCTAGGCTAAGATTCAGCAAAGTCTCACTGACAGCACTACAGCTTAGTTTTAGTGCTGTCAAACTCTAATTTAGTTTTTACTGATAGATAAAGGTGCAAAAGACTGACAGGTTGGCATTAACTCTATGCGGTTAACATTAACATGTGCTGGCTGATTAGCACTCCAATAAACACTTTCAGCGATATCTTCAGCCGTTAATGGATGCACTCCTTGGTAGACACTATCGGCTTTTTCCTTATCTCCATCAAACCTGACAATAGAAAACTCTGTTTCAGCTAAACCCGGCTCAATATTAGTGACTCGAACCCCTGTTCCCGCCAAGTCCGCACGCAAGTTTAAACTAAACTGAGAAACAAAAGCTTTAGTCGCACCGTAAGCATTTCCGCCGGGATAAGCATAAGTCCCTGCAATCGAGCCAATATTTATCACATGACCACTTTTTGCTGCGACCATTGCAGGTAGTAATGTTCGTGTTACATTAACTAAACCGCTAATATTTGTGTCAATCATGGTTTTCCAGTCTTGCAAATCTGCCTTATCCGCAGAATCAAGCCCTAATGCTAGCCCTGCATTATTTAAAAGCACGTCAATGTTAAGTTGCTTATCCTTAATAAAGCCCGCAAGTTTAGCAATATCATTTTGTACACACACGTCCACTTGTAAAATTTCACAGCGTTCTATACCAATCTCCTGCTGAAGCGCCTGTAACCGCTCAAAGCGACGCGCCACGGCGACAACTCGCCATCCATGCTCTGCAAATTTTTTTGCCGTTGCACTACCAAAGCCTGAACTAGCCCCTGTAATCACAATGGTTTTAAAAAGTTCTGATGACATGACAAATTCCTAATTTATGAATGATTTAATATCGATAAGAGATAAATACACAGCATAAACATGCTTAACTTAGACCAACAAACGAGTTAGATATTCACTCGAACTCGTTAAATAATTTCGGTAAACTCTGTGTCACTATTGTTACTTATAAGAGTTATGTATGGCAACTTACGCCATTGGTGATGTTCAAGGATGTTACCAGAGTTTACAAAAACTTCTCAATAAAATTAGCTTTAATCCAGCGAAGGATCAAATCTGGTTAGTTGGTGATTTAATTAACCGTGGTCCAAAGTCATTAAAAACATTAGAATATTTATACGAAATTCGAAGTGCTGTTAAAATTGTATTAGGTAATCATGACTTACACTTTTTAGCCGTTGAGTCCGGATTACATAAATTAAAGAATAAAGACACCTTAAAAAAAATCCTCAAATCCAGCAATAGACAAAAACTTGTCGATTGGCTATCTAAGCAACCTTTAGTGTATTACGATGCAAAACTTAATTTTGCAATGTGTCATGCTGGCATCCCAATTCAATGGAATATTCAACAGGCAATCGAGTACTCACAGGAAGTAAGTCAATTTTTGCAGTCGCCTGAACGCAATCAATTTTTTAAGGTAATGTATGGTAATAAACCTGCGAACTGGAGCCAGCAACTTTCTCAGCTCGATCGTCTGCGCTACATTACTAATGGGTTTACACGAATGCGTTTTTGCTATCTTGACGGCTCTCTAGAGCTCACCTGCAAATTACCACCTGGCGAGCAGACAGAACAATTACGTCCTTGGTTTGAACTACCTCGCAAGCCTCTTGGATGCCAATTAGTTTTTGGCCACTGGGCATCGTTGCAGGGATTATGTACACATCCGGACATGTATGCATTAGATACAGGTTGTGTCTGGGGGGGAAAGTTGACGGCCCTACGTTTGGAAGATAAGACACTATTTCAAGTAAAATCTGTCGAAAAAAAATAAAAAGAGCAGATATCAATCTGCTCAAAGAGGTTGAACAATGTACCCGAACAAAATCCATGTAGAGACAGTTAGGCTCTCGTCATCTAATGATAAACTTTTAGACAAAGCCTAACCATATTCATCTCAATTTGAGTGACGCTGGCGCTTGGCTAATTTTTTAGCATGACGTTTAGCTTTTATTTCTTCTAATCGTTTCTTTTGTTCAGTCGTTAACAATGCTAAAACCTGCTGCCTTTTTTCAGCATTTGCTATTAAATTATTCGCTTTCTCTTCCGCAATTTGCAATGACAACGCTTTAATTGCACCACTATCGATTTGTTCAGCTATTAATAGTTCATGCATTTGCTTTTTAAATGTCCGCATTTGCTCATGCTTTGCTTTACGCTCAGCTTTTCCTGTCTGATGAATTTTCTCTATCGCTTGCTGCTGCTCATCAGTCAAATCTAAATGTGCTAAAGCCCGCTGCATCTTATGCCATCCACCATAATGATATCCATGCTCCATATGCTTGTTTCGATCTTTATGTCTTTCATGAGCTTGTGTAGTACCAGTAAAGACAAACAATACAGCTAAAATCGTACTAATGAACTTAGTTCTATTCACCATGATAAAATCCTCTCTTTCAAATAAATGGATTATTTTTGAGTGATAAAGCACTCACAGTATTTAGCTTAATATACTGAGTGCAAAGTAGCGTCAACGAAGTGTAAAGATTATGTAAAGGAGTGGGCTACGCCTGTCGTTCTCGGTATTATGCTAATATTGAAGTTAAATTAAACACCCGAATAATGAGTGTTTTTTGATATTTATCGCTATACACTAACGCCAATGCAACCTAGGTTATAAAATACATGAGTAATCATATTCTTTTAGCTGATGATGATGTTGAGCTTTGCCAACTATTAAAAGATTACCTTGAGCAAGAAGAACTACAAGTTGATTGTGTCCATGACGGCGCGACAGCTGTGAAAACGGCAACCGAAAAAAGCTATAGTCTATTAATACTAGATGTCATGATGCCACTAAAAAATGGTTTCGAAACACTTTCAGAGCTGCGCCAAACATCACAATTGCCCGTTATTATGCTAACGGCAAAAGGTGAAAAAATAGATCGAATTGTTGGCTTAGAAATGGGAGCTGATGACTACATAGCAAAGCCATGCGATCCAAGAGAATTACTCGCAAGAATAAGAGCTGTCATTCGTAGAACGGCACAATCATCAATAACCCATGTGGAAGAAGAGGAGGCAATCGAAATCAATGAGTTAGTTGTTGACGCTAAAAATCGTCTTGCACAACTAAGAATCGATCAAAAAGATCAAGAGATTGATTTAACCTCAACAGAATTTGACATACTTTTTTTGCTAATGAAAAACTCTGGGAAACTAGTGTCAAAAGAAAAAATTAGTGAATATTGTTTAGGAAAAAAACTTCAACCGTTTGACCGAAGTATTGATATGCACCTCAGTAATATTCGTAGAAAACTAGGCAATTTCAAAGACAATAAGCCTCGGATAAAAACAGTTCGAGGCAGCGGCTACCAGTTTCTTGCCTGGCAATAATTAACGAGTTACGATTATTATTATGAAAGTTTCACATTCCCCAGCAAATCAATCAAAATTCAAGCGATGGTTTAAGTTAAGTTTATTTTGGAAAATATTGTTCTGGTTTTGGCTAAGCATGATATTGATAGTTACCATTAATTTGTTTATTGGTTATCTCAATAGCGATCGCATTCACTATCGTCCACTACCACCTGAAATAGAGAAAGATCTGGGTCATACGCTACACCGTGTTGAACGACAACTAAAAAATGCAAAAAATAGGCATTTATCTCATCAGCGCTATCTCCAACGTTTATTTTTGATTGATGAGAACGGACAGGAAATATTTAATCGTTCAATTCCACCGATAGTCAACGCCTTAAATGAAAGAGTCAAACAAGAAGGTCACATTATGATGTCGCATCAAAAAAGAAATGTTTTTTATGGCGGCACACAAGTTCAACTAGGAGGCAAAACTTACAGGCTTTATAAAAATCAAAGATTTGGTTTAATTAGTCGACATTACATCGGTGGCTTTTTTCGAGAAATAACCAAAAACTTTTTTATTACAATCTTTATCGTCAGCTTTCCTCTAAGTTTTATATTAGCATTTATGATCACGCGGCCAATTAAAGCATTACAGAATACAACTCAAAAAATTGCAGACAATTTAGATGACATCTCCGAGTTACAGTCTTTAAGCCAGCGTAGAGATGAATTTGGCGACTTAGCAACAGATTTTCAATCGATGGCAAATTCTTTGAAAAATAATATAAATTCTCAGAAACAACTACTCAGCGATGTTTCTCATGAGCTAAGATCACCTTTAACTCGATTACAGATTGCTCTGGGCATTATTGAAAAAAATCAATCCTTGCCCATCGATTTAAGTCGCATTAAGCTAGAAGCCGTTCGTATGAATGACATGTTAAACAATTTATTAACCTTATCACAGCTAGAAGCCCAAACAGCACAAACCAACAAAGAAAGTTTTAACTTAAGTCAATTACTAGAAAGTATTATCCAAGATGCCAGTTTTGAAGCTCAACAGAAACAAATCAATATTCATAGTGACATAAAAGAAAACATTCATTTTAGTGGTATTAAAACAGCAATCTTAAGTGCTATTGAAAACATCTTACGCAATGCCATACGCTACACTCAGGAGCAAGGTAGCATTCATTGCCAGTTAGTAGCCACAGATGGAGAGATACAGATATATATTAAAGATAACGGTCCAGGAGTCGCTCCGGAATACTTAAATAAAATTTTTGACTCTTTTTACCGTCCTCAATCTGATCGCTCAAGAGCAACCGGCAGTGTAGGACTTGGCTTATCAATTGCCAAGCGTGCTATTTTATTAAATCAAGGAAGGATTTCAGCACATAACATTCAACCACATGGGTTAAAAGTTTGCATTCAGTTACCCTCTAAAAGTTAATGTTTTTTTCAAGTAATACTAGTTCCCTAATTTTCATTTCTGTTAACAAGTTTAAATGCCGTAGTTATACCTAACAGTAAAAAGATAACATCCATAAAGTTAAAACTCTCTTGCAGAATGTCAAAGGCTGAAACTTGTTTCACTTCCTGCTGAAAACTATCGGTAAGCCACTCCTTAAAATCAGGTTGTTTCTCAGCCATCGAGATTAATCCAGGTACAACATAATCTTTAAAGTAATTTATTTCTTCATTGGTAACATATTCAGCACGCTGAGACTCACTATAATTGTAAAGCACGATAAAATTTCTTAAGGAAATATCATCCTTTACACTTTTGCTATAGGCACGTGCCATTTCTAAATTATCGAAATAAACTTGTCTAAATTCCTCAGTCTGAGCTTCAGTAGAAGACTCAAGTTTACTACCCCAATCATTCTGAAGACTACTAATCGCCCAGTATTTCCCGCCGACAATTGCCAATAAGACAAATACGCTACAAATCATTCCAGCACTTTCCCCTCTCGCACCAGACATCACCGCAGCAAATCCAACTACACCACCAATTCCCCAAGCTATCAAACCAACTTCATACCCCGTTGCTACAACAATAACTTTCCAGACTAAGGCTCCCAGAAAAGCGCTAATAGCTGCCACAATTAATATTTTTGAAGTGAGAGTATCAGATGTTGTTAGAGTGTTATCTTGAGCTTGAGCTTCACCTAATAATGGGGTTGGACGAGAGGTGTCCATTGGTTTCAAGGTCATACTCTTAGCGTTAAGCTTGTGAAAAACAACACCGGAATGGCTACAAGCAGCAGAGGAATTAGTATGACTTGGTTGTTGCTGTTTAAATTGACATTTAGGGCAAACAACGAACAGCTTAGCCTGATTATCATAAGCATCACGATTTAAAGAGCTTTGGCTTGCCAGTATTTCTTCTTCCGTGGGCTCCAATTCAAAACCAAAGGTTTGCTCCTTAGGTTTCGGCTCCGTAGTCGGCTCCATTACAACAACGATCCCTATACTTTCCAGTTTTCTTTTGTAGCTTAAAGCAGAGGATTCATCCAGATCTTTTTTTAAGATTCGCTGAGATGAAATAAGAACTTCTGCTTTTTCCAAAGTTATCTGGTGTAGCTGTGCAAAAGACTGAGCAACTTCGGGTAAGTCAAAGTCAGACTTGATTCTGCCAGAAAGAAATAAATTAAATCTTGCGTCTTCCATAACTTCAACTCCTATTCAATACTAGATTAAATTTTCGAGATTGTTAATGTTGGATAAAAAATCTGTTTTATATAAAAATATTTATCAGTAATACATTAATAATTTAACGGTTTACTGAGGCGCTAAGATACCAGCCTCTTTTCGATTTGCATAATATTAATTATGTATGGCATATTCGCTTAGCTCATACGTAGTACACACTTGAGGTCATTATTTTGCCTAAAAATTGCATTCCTTTTTTTATCGGCAAAGGCAGTTCTCTTCCGCCGGCCTCTAAAGCTGCCGTAGCATGCTGTTGTTCATCAAGTACCATTTGTTTTAATATTGCTCGACTTTGGTGATCTTTTTCGGGCAACTTTGTTAAATGACTTTTTAAATGTCTAACCACTTGATGTTCTGTTTCAGCAACAAAACCTAAGCTCCATTGATCACCGATGGCTCCAGCAACGGCTCCGATGGTAAAAGAGCCCGCATACCACAACGGGTTAAGCAAACTAGTATGACTATCCAGTTGTTTTATTCGGTTTCCACACCAAGCCAGATGATCATTTTCTTCTGCTGCCGCTTGCTCCATTTTTTCTCGAATTTCAGGCAGTTTAGCGGTTAATGCCTGTCCTTGGTAAAGTGCTTGAGCGCAAACCTCTCCACAGTGATTAATTCGCATGAGTCCGGCAGCATGGCGCTGTTCAGCTGAATTAATCTCTGAATAAGATATATCAACCGCAGGATCTTGCCGCTCAGTCACTTGATAACCTCCTAACAAGGTTTTCACAGCATTATCAGCTAACATTATTAATTTATCGGTCGGACTAATTTTACGCATACGCTAGACACTCACCAAAAACTCACTAAAATAGTCATTCATTAATGGCATTTTAAGTGAATTCCGTTCGAAAGCCAACGAGCGATAGTTTCAGAACTCACCCGAACGCTTTAATTGTAATAAAACAGACGCATATGAATTAAAGGATAAATATGAGCGGTAAAACAGACTTTCATGATCTTAGTTTGTTAATTAAATCTGGTAATCCGATTATTACCATAGAAACTCACGAAGAATCCCGTGCACTTAACTTATTAGGAGAAATCGCAGCCCATTTAAATCGCCCATTATTTTGCTGGGATCATGTGGATGGAATGCGACGTGTCGATCTTGCCTATGATTTAGCTGAAATGGAAAATAGTCAGGAACCACTAGATGCGTTAGCTCAAATAAATGAAGCTCACAGAACTTGTTTATTTGCGCTGTGTGACTTCCATCCCCACTTTGAAGACGCTCCTAAAGTTGTACGCTTACTGAAAGAAATAGCCTTAAAACATAATGAAAAAGGCCAAACGCTCATTTTTATTTCTCACTCAATTGAAATGCCACAAGAAATAAAACGTTATTCAGCCAGTTTTCAACTAGCACTTCCGAGCGAAGAACAGCTTGAAAAACTTATTAGAAGCGAAGCGACACAATGGTCTCGAAAAAATGACGGACAGAAAGTTAAAACCGATAATGAAACTTTAAAAAAGCTGGTGCGCAATTTAAAAGGCATGACCCATGCCGATGCAACCACGCTAATCCGCAATGTCATTGCCGACGGCGCAATTACAGAAGCTGAATTACCAGCAATCAATAAAGCCAAGTTTGAGTTGCTTGATATGGACGGTGTATTAAGTTTTGAATATGAAACCTCCAAGTTTACTGAAGTGGGTGGATTAAAGAACTTAAAACAGTGGTTAAAACATCGTGAAGCAATATTTTTAAATAGAGATATTCCGCTAGATCCGCCTAAAGGCCTGATGCTAGTAGGCGTTCAAGGAGGCGGGAAAAGCTTAGCCGCAAAGTCTGTTGCTGGCATGTGGGGACTTCCTTTATTAAGGTTAGATTTCGGAGCCTTATACAATAAATTTCATGGTGAAACAGAAAAAAACTTACGTGAGTCGTTAAAAATGGCAGAGCTTATGGCTCCTTGCGTTTTATGGTTTGATGAAATTGAGAAAGGAATTTCCAGCAGTGAAAATGATGGTGGAACTTCTCAACGAGTACTCGCAACGCTACTCACCTGGATGGCCGAAAAACAACAGCAAGTTTTTGTTGTGGCTACTGCCAATGATATTTCTCGCTTACCACCAGAGCTGATGCGTAAGGGCCGATTGGATGAAATCTTTTTTGTTGACTTACCTGACTTTGACTCCCGCTGTGAAATTTTTAGCATTCACCTAAATCAACGCCAACAGAAAAGTGAAAAATTTAGACTTGCAGCTTTATCTCAAGCCAGCGAAGGTTTTACGGGCTCAGAAATAGAACAAGCAGTGGTTTCAGCACTCTATCGTGCCTATGCTGAAGCGCTTCCACTATCTACCGATGCCATTCTTGACGCTTTAAACCAAACTCGTCCATTAAGCGTCATTATGGCCGAGAAAATACAAGCACTAAGAGATTGGGCTCAAGAAAGAACAGTTATGGCCAATTAATCAATCATTCCTATAGACCAGCGATAATAACCACACAGAAAGTATTATAGATGACCGATGTCACAATTTATCAGCAATAATGACCACCTAAACCGTAATCACTATTTACTGATCTGGCAATATATAAGACAATCAGAAAACAACCATTAACCTGAACTTAATTATCAGACCTAACTCAGATAATTAGTTGAAGTTGGTTTTGAAGCAGCCAATGGTATGAGGGGCTTTCCCTTATTAGCGCCGTTAGTGCATTGACAAAACTAGGTCTAATTTAAATATAACGGAGACAATAATGAAAAGAGCGTTAATTTTAATCATCATTTTAGTTCTAAGCGGCTGTGCCTCTTCAATCAAAATCAACCGTGGTGTTGATATAAAAAACTGGAATAAAATAGCTATCATGCCTTTTAGTGGTCAACATGACCTAATTGCTAATGATGAACTTACTGCGGGTCTATCCCTGAATAGAGAATTTGATTTTATTATCCCAGATTTTCTAGTTGGTGATGTTATGAAGCATTCTGATGAAAGAAGTTTAGAAGATATTGATGGCAACTCGCTTTATATTATCGCTAAGAAATATGGTGCTGATGCTTTTGTTTTTGGTAGTGTGCGTACTTACAATGAGAGTATTGGTCATCGTGCATCGGTCACCATTAAAGTTGTTGATACTAAAACCAGTCAGGTTTTTACTATGTTAACCAATGAAGGAAGTACACTTTCCGCAGATGAAGAATCTTTAATTAAAGAGCTGGTTAACGAAAGCGCTCAAGAAATAAATCTAGTGTTAACAAAATCACCTCAGGAGTCATCTTGGGGATTCTAACACCAAAGCTCACAACCCAATAAAAAATGCCGGCGACCGCCGGCATTTTTTTAACAAGAATTAACTCAATTAATGTATTTCAATTTGTTTAAGCTTTTCTTTCACTTCCCGCTTGGGTAATGTCAAGTACAAAACACCATCTTTACTTTCAGCTTTAATCGCTTCTTCATCGATATTTTCAGGTAATGTAAAGCTGCGAGAAAAACTTCCATAAAAACGTTCAATTCGATGGTTTTCTTTATCTTCTACTTCAGACTTTCTTTCACCGCTAATAGTTAAGATATTGTTTTCAATATTCACTTTAATATCTTCTTTAGGAATACCCGCAAGCTCAGCTTTTAAAACAAACTGCTTGTCCTGTTCAACTACATCAACACTTGGTGTCCACTCGCCGCTATTGGCTCGCAACCCAGAATTCATTTTGTTATAGGCATTAAAAAAAGAATCAAAATCTCGCAATGGATTTAAACGTAACATGTTCATAAGTATCACCTCAGATCAATTAATGGTTTGACTATAAAATTTCTGAGCAACATCGAATAACCGGTTAATCTATTTTGCTGCCGTTAACAGATATATGGTGGTGGTTATTTATTTTTCAAGAAAAATTTTCATATTTTTGCTTAATTTTTATTCTGGCAGAATTTCTGGCTTTAACCACGTTGCAATTTTTAATACGATAGGTTTCGGCTCCTTCATCCAAGCAAAGTGCCCCAGAGAGTCGTTTGTAAAATCTCTATCAGTAAAATGGTGATGAGTTATGTCACAATTTCTTAATTTTCTGGATAAGTTTTTCGCTGACTCAGGCGGTGCAAGCCAGTCTTCATCAATAGTCATCATTAGTACCGATTTATGAACTTGTGCTGTCGCGTTTTCAAAGTCGATATGCGTACCTTTAATACGATAGTCTCCAGTCAATACAGAGACGCTCCAATCTTTCATTACCTGATAAGATTCTCGTCCTGCAAAACCTAATTCTCGTCCAGGAAAATAACCTTTTATTTTTTAATATTATAATCCTTACAATTTCATGTCTGCTCGTCTGCGGCGCAAAAGGGGTTAGACGATGCTGCATTGAATTTCTTCAGAATCATGGCTGAACGCAATCGGATGGAAGTAAAGATAAAAAAGATAAGACGCTAGAGCTGTCAAAAAGTGCCACATTGCTTTGTCATACAAATTTTAGTC
>JAUIHB010000381.1 GCA_030432465.1 Gammaproteobacteria bacterium | reverse complement strand
AGCAGTTACGATGATTAAAAAGTCAGACCCCGTGGAGTAACAGGAACTTCTAGATTTTTCAAACCACGTCCTCTCAAAAAGCACCCTTATTTATAATTTGCGAAGTAGTTACTTAACTCGTTGTACCGTTAGGTATTTTCACTATGGTGGAGTTTTTAAAACACTATGTGAAGGTAGCAATATTGAAGAAAAATGACTATTGCAAGGAGTAAACAATATGGAATGCAAAAAACCAATTAACCTCAACATTAAGCTAAAAATCACAGACTCAACCGAGCCACCCGTTCTTCATGCTTACCTGTTTAGTGCTGGCGGTAAGCTGATCCAGTCAGCCCCTCTACAAAAAAACCAAGCATCAATGGAAGTCGATTCAGATTTTAATGGCCGAACAGCCAAGTTAATTCTTGGTCCCCCCATAGCCAATAATAAATCAGCCCCCAATTTATCCAACCTTATTCGTCAAGGAGCTTATCAAAAACACATTCGAGTGTTAGAACAAGAGCCTTTAATCAATATCAAAATACCCGGCATTATTTTTCCTAAATGGTGTCTCTGTTATGTTAAAGGGAAACTGGTCACCTATGTGAATGTGCTGGATGGTAGCACTCAGGAACACGCAGTTTGTAACGCAAGAGTACATATTTGCGAAGTGGATAAATGGCCTAAATTTATTTGGCGACTACCTGAAAGAGATATTTTTCGTTTACGCGATGACTTAATCAAAAAACTGTGGCCAACCAAAATACCCCACCTACCACGGCCACTTCCTGATCCGCCACCGTATGCACGTCTAGCTATTGAGCAAACGGATGATCTTCTGAATGAACAAGAAATAAACAGAGATTTAACACCGACCACAAATTTAAACCAAACGATGCTTTCTTCTGAATTGCTGAAGCAAAACCAAATTAAGATTTCATTACTGCAAAACACACAATCAGTCGTCGAGTTACGTCGCCAATTCGTTCAATTGTCAGATTTGATTTTACCATTTCTCTGTTGGTTTCCCTATTTATGGTATTACTTCCATAAAGATTGTTTAACCGTCGTCGAAGCTGATGACACTGGTAAATTTTCTACATTAATTGCCTACGATTGTAATGATAAACCTGATATCTACATCTGGGTTGAGCAGCGTCAAAACGGTGTTTGGAAAACCATTTATAAACCAAGCATTGCTTGCCACACTTATTGGAATTATGCGTGCGGCAGTGAATTAACCATTCATATCCCAGACGTTGAAGGTTGTGAAAAACCCGATTATGATCTGCCAGATGGCGTCCAGCTTTTTGTTCTCCCTTTTGCGATTGGACATGCTTCTATATTGGGTTCATCCGGCGGTTCTGCACCATTAGGTTGGGTCAGGGGAGATGGTTTTATTGACTATCATAGTAACAGCGGCTTGGGTGTATTAAACGATGCTCCATTTGGCGGCACTCTCTACTTTCGTCAGGATGATTCTTATTTTATACCCTCAAATGATATCAAATATTATCGCTATTCATACCGACGTCTTGGTGAAGCAGAATGGACACCAATCACTCATCCGCTTACACGCGGTTATCGAATGGAGTATAGTGATCGACTTCCCACTTACGAATCTTATTTTGTTGGGCCTAAAACACAAAATGCTGAGACAGGTTTATATGAATTTAAACCTTTGGTTCCCCCAACCAACCCCGGCGATCCTGCAACAGTGGTCGCTCGGGAATGGACAACGGGTAATTTAGGTGAAGCCGCTGCTATTTGGAATACTAATCAAGTAGCGCCCGCAATCTCTGCTGCCAACATCAGTGATGATGCTGCCACCTTTGAAATAAAGATTGAAGTTTTTGATCCTGATGGAAATAAAGTTGTACCATCGCCAACAACCTTCCAATTTTTATTACGTAATACCGACAAAACAACGACTCGGCTGGTTTCTGGTGGAGAAGTCATTGATAACAGTTTCAGAATGCTTGTGCACGTAGATAACAATGGTGTCAGCTCTGCTTTACCCCAACCAAGTATCGATGGGGTCGCCGCAAGTGATAATTGTGGTTTTTTACGCTACTCGGCAGACGATTTGGTTCATGTACAGTACCACGCGTCACATCCAAACGATCATGCCGTTTTCCGTTTTGGCATAAAGCGGGGTTCAAATCATTTATCCAGTGCAACAACCCTTGCACCTTACATTGAAGTCGGTGCAACAAATGCTCCAACGGCAACTTCCCCTTATGTCAAATCAAGTGGAAATTATCAGCGAGACTTTAATGTTTCTGAGTTAGTTGGTAGCTGTGTTAATGCAGCATTTGCAGCACATTTAAATGTTTATGGAAAAGCGACCAATGGCTATCATCGACTAGGAATTCATTCTGGAGAGCTCATTGCTTTTGCATTAGCTGAAGAAGACTGATTTTATTTTTGATAAAAAAAGCGCTTAATTTAAATTAAGCGCTTTCATTTTTAACCACTGAGTTAATGACAGATAATTTAAGTATTATTCATCATCTTCAACTAAAGTCATTAGGGAGGTGTTTCCACCTGATGCTGTAGTATCAATACTAATCGTTTTCTCAGTTAATAATCTACTGATCAAAGTATCGTAATACTCACTGCTAATTGCAGGCAAAATAGCCCCTTCGCGTGCAGC
>JAUIHB010000070.1 GCA_030432465.1 Gammaproteobacteria bacterium | reverse complement strand
TTGTCACAGGCTTCTCAGGCAGTCACCCCTGATTTATTACGCGAAACGATTCAAGTTATTCTTTCTGGTTTTGCTCGTTTTGGAATGCAATCACCAAAGTTGGCTGTATGTGGTTTAAACCCGCATGCAGGGGAAGATGGTTTATTGGGTCATGAAGACAACCAGAATATTTTGCCTGTCATACAAGAGTTTGCACATAAAGGAGCTCTTGTAACTGGGCCTTATCCGGCAGATACTCTGTTTACCCCGGAAAAACGAACACAATTTGATGTTTTTTTAGCAATGTATCACGATCAAGGATTACCTGTTGTTAAAGCGTTTGGTTTTGGTGAGTGTGCTAATGTGACCTTGGGGTTACCTTATATACGAACTTCAGTTGATCATGGGACTGCCCTAGATATCGCCGCTGAGTTTTCTGCGAATGCAGACAGTTTGGCTTATGCGATTAACTATGCTTTACAACTTGCTGTAGGAAAGCTGCCAAAATGAAAATTTTTAACCCTAATCAACATCAGGCGAAAAAGCGCTTTGGTCAGAATTTTTTGCAAGATCAATCGATTATTGAGCGGATAGTTAAAAATATTCAACCTAAATCGAGTGAGTCAATTGTTGAAATTGGTCCGGGGCTTGGTGCACTAACACGTGAGATTTTAACTGAAACACAGAAAATTTCTGTTATCGAGTTAGATCGAGATGTGATCCCAAAGCTGAAGTTTAATTGCGATGGATTAGGTGAACTGAATATTTTTGAGCAAGATGCTTTAAAAACAGATTTTACTCAGTTTGCACCAGAAGGAAAAATTCGGGTAGTCGGTAACCTCCCTTACAATATTTCCACGCCAATTATGTTTCATTTGTACGAATATTTAGAGCATATTCAAGATATGCATTTTATGTTGCAAAAGGAAGTCGTACAACGCATGGTTGCTCAACCGGGAAGCAAAACCTTTGGTCGTTTAAGCGTTATGACACAATATGCTTGTGATGCTCAAATGTTATTTATTGTACCACCTGAAGCTTTTTCTCCTGCCCCTAAAGTTGACTCTGCGATTGTTCGCTTAACGCCAAAATCTGTTAAGCTTGAACTTCATGACCACCATTTATTTTCATCAATTGTGAGCGAAGCTTTCAATCAACGTCGCAAAACAGTGAGAAATGTCTGGAAGAAACATCTTGAAGTTGAAGAATATGCAGAACTTGCTATTGAGCCTGGCCTGCGTCCAGAAAATCTGAGTTTGGTAGACTTTGTGAATGTCGCCAATTACTTGAGTAAAAAAAGCTAACATTTTAAATAAAATCGGTATTTTACGCCTCAAGCTGCTAAGCATTCAGCTTTGGTTAATTTTTGACTTTTTATAATGATGATATCACTTTTCAAAAACTAACCTTTCTAAACTGAATTAAATTGTTACATCTGAGGCTGTCATGAATAAAAACTACTCTCTAATTCTTGTTCCTGTTTTGCTGTTCATCACAGCTTGTTCGTCACATCACCGAATGGGACACGGACATCGCCATTATCGAAGTCATGTTTCAGTTGGGGTTCATAGTGGCCATCATATGAGTGGTGGTGATGTTGTGGGAGCGTTGATTGTTGGTGGTATTATTGGCCATATTTTAACGGAAGCTGCACATGATGATGAACCACATAGCAACCACGTCCATACCACACAAAAAGTTACCACAATGACTGTAACCACCAGTGAAGATGAATTAGTCAATGGATATGAAATACCTAAAAACCAAGAAACTAACCAATGGTATGAAGCTGGAGAGAACGGTGAATGCTATTTAATGAAAAAATCTCAAAACGTTGGCAAAGTTAAAGTTATATCAACTGTTCCTCACTATATGTGTCCGTGATAAATAGATAAAATTTAACTTTAGCCGCTAAAAATAAAATGCGGAAAAGTGAGGAAAAAAATTAACGTTGCGGATACAAAAAAGAGAGATATTATTAGTCAGAAGAGTTATCTTCAGTTGAATCGCAATTAGAATAGTTACAGTATTATAGCTGCAGAATGGATTATGTTATTTTTTGCAATAATATGTCCAACATTATCTGGTAAGTAATTGATTAAGTTAAGGGGCAAGTCATTGAATAAAATAAATCTAACAGAAAAATTTGAGTTGTTTAACAATTATTGGTCGCCTCGAATCGTTGGTGAGCTTAATGGACAATATGTCAAGCTAGCTAAATTAAAAGGTGAAATGGTGTGGCATGCTCACGAAAATGAAGATGAATTTTTTCAGGTAATTAAAGGTAGCATTGTGATTCATTTAAGAGATCAGAGTATTGCTTTAAACCAAGGGGAGTGTTTTATTGTGCCCAAGGGCGTAGAGCATAAACCTGAAGCAGCGGAAGAAGCACATGTACTGTTATTTGAACCTAAAGAAACAGAACATGTAGGTAAGACAGAAACAGAAATGAAAGTTGAGATTGAAGATCAAACATGGATATAAGCTTTATTCATTGAATAAAATATGGGGTGATAACACGGCTAAAAATATTATTGGTTACATCATCTCTGGCTATAATTAATGTGATTAAAAAATGTAATAAAAATAAATACTAGTCGTTTTTTAGTTTTTTTGGTAATCTGAATAAATCGTATATTATATTGAATGGAAATTTTGATGTTTGTATTGAATTCTGGCTGGGTGAAAAGAGATTTTGGATTTTTAAACAAAATCGCTGATTGATAAAGTCAATAATTAGTTATTTTTCAATGTTTCTCTTTTCTTTTGTCCAGCACTAAGCTGGGGGAAATTTATAGCCCCTGTTGAATAGTTACTCATAGGCTTATTTTTATAAGCGTAAGGGGATTTCAATGACAAATATTATTTCTTTACCACAACTTGGTTGGCATCAATTTTTTCAACAACAACTTACTCTCGACGAATTATATGAAGCTAAAGCAGCGCGTATAATGGCTCATCACCGAAATGGTTTTCAGCTCCAGATGGAAACTGGTTCTTACTTTTTACCTGTGACATCCAGGCTACCTGAAATTACTGTTGGTGATTGGTTGTTGTTAAATCAGAAAAATCAATTTATCAGACTGCTTGAACGATTTTCCGTTTTTACGCGTAAAGCTGCTGGTAGCCATATTACTGAGCAACTCATCGCTTCAAATATTGATACGGTATTTTTAGTCTGTTCTTTAAATGATGACTTTAATTTAAGCCGGATTGAGCGCTACCTGACGTTAGTTAAAAATGCAGGTGCAGAAGCGGTTGTTGTACTAACCAAAGTTGATTGCTGTGATAAACCTGATAATTTTATTCAGCAAGTCAGGCAGCTAGACTCAAGATTAGTGATTGAGGCGGTTAATGCTTTAGAACCCATGAGTGTTAAAGTGCTAACTCCTTGGTGTGATAAAGGGAAAACTGTCGCACTATTGGGGTCATCTGGTGTTGGTAAATCAACATTGATTAATTCTTTATTAGGTACTCCTTTACAACAGACAGGAGAAATCAGACTTGATGATAGCAAGGGTAAACATACAACGACTGGACGCTCATTACACCTGATGCCTTTAGGCGGTTTGTTGATGGATACACCTGGTATGCGCGAGTTACAACTGGTTGACTGTGAACAAGGTGTGAAAGCTACATTTTCTGATATTAATGATTTGGCTGAGCAATGTCGATTTGCTGACTGCCAACATGAGAGTGAGCCAGAGTGTGCTATAAAGGAAGCTCTAAAAACTGGTTTATTGGATAAAAGAAGACTAAGTAATTATCTTAAATTACAAAAGGAAGTTATGCATAATAATGCAACTTTTGCAGAAAAGCGCGCTAGAGATAAAAGTTTAAGCAAGCTTTATCGCTCAGTTGTAAAAAATGCTAAACGTAATAAGTCATGATTTTTTTGACAGTTTGATAATTATTTAGTTTCTATAATGTTATTGAGTAAAATAAGAAGCAATTAGCAATTAGCAATTAGCAATTAGCAATTAGCAATTAGCTGATTGCTTTTTATTTGTTTAAAGCAAGAGTATTGATTTGATGTTGTTTAACAGTAAGGTTTATTTTTTAGTTAAAGTTTGTTTTGTTTTGTTTGTTTGGGGTGGGAGTTTTTCTTCTTCTGCTCAAGATGTTCATGTTGCAGTTGCCACCAATTTTTCTGCACCAATTAAACTGATAGCAGCAAGTTTTGAAGAAAAAACATCGTATAAAGTTATAGTCTCTACCGCATCATCTGGAAAAATCTATGCTCAAATCATTCACGGTGCGCCATTTGATGTTTTTCTTTCGGCGGATACGGAAAAGCCTCAAAAGTTAGTTGAAGGAAGATTTGTGGATTCAGATGATCTATTTAGTTATGCTTTAGGACGCTTAGCTCTATGGTCAAAAAAAGAAAAAATTTACCCAGTTCAAGCTTCTTCTCTAATTAATCCACGCCTTAAAATTGCAATGGCAAATCCTCGTTTTGCTCCTTATGGTATTGCTGCAAAACAAGTATTAAAAAAAATACAAGCCGGAAGAAATATTCATCAACAATTGCTTTTAGGAGAAAATATTACACAGGCTTTCCAGTATGTCGATTCAGGTAATGCTGATATAGGATTTGTCGCTTGGACACACTTAAAAACAATAAAGAGTTCTTCAGATTCTTCTTACTGGCTTATACCTACCGATTTTCATGAGCCTATCTTACAACAAGGTGTTTTATTGAAAAGAGCTAAAAAAAACTTGGCGGCTAAAGCTTTTGTTAATTTCATGAAAACACCAGAAATATTATTACTGATAGAAAAGTCAGGTTATAAAATTCCCCGATAAAAAGTTAAAATTGAAACCTTATGCTTGGTTAATGAAGTTGTTTGTCCATAGTGCAATAGTTGGTTTAGCTGTATGGCAATAATTTATGAGATATTACTTTCAGCGGATGCTTTAAAACGATTTTTATTCTTAGAAATAAAGTGAGTGACTAAAAAGCCTGAAATAAGTCCTATAATAAAAACTCCGGCATCATAGAAATTAGCCGTTAAATTTGCGATTGCTGGGCCTGGACAGTAACCTGTAATTCCCCAACCTATGCCAAAAAGTGATGATCCAAATAAAAGCTGACAGTCGATTTTTGTATTGCTAGGTAATGAAAACTGTTTTTCTATCAGTGGTTTTCGTAAGAGAAAAGAGAGTCGATAACCTATAAATGTGACAGTAACTGCTCCCAACATAACAAATAACAATGTTGGATCCCAATGACCAAACCAGTCCAAAAAACCGATTACTTTATTTGGGTTGATCATCTGTGAAATTGCCAAACCTATACCAAAAATAATCCCTGCAAATAAAGCAATAATATTCTTTTGCATAATGGTTTGTTCCCTTAAAACTGTTGGATTATAAATACAGTGATAACACCACAAGCAATAAAAGTCATAGTGGCAGTAACTGATCTTCTCGATAAACGAGCGCTGCCGCATACACCATGTCCACTTGTGCACCCATTGGCTAAATAAGTGCCAATACCTACGAATAAACCTGATATGAGTATTGCTAAACTACTTGCGGAAGTTTTAGGAGGCGTTAATTCTGGTAAATTGTTAATAGATATCCAAGTACCAATAATTATCCCAACGATGAATGCTATTTGCCAAAATCGCTGGGAATGATTTTCTGACCAGATAATACCTTTAATTATTCCACTAATACCTGCAATTTTGCCATTAAATAGCATTAGTATTGTTGCTGAGACACCTATAAGTAATCCTCCGATAAGAGCGATAAAGTATTCTTGCATGGAGTAGCTCCGTGTTCACTTGATTTTAAATATGAGATATACTTTAATATTAGGATATTCTAATATTAAAGTATTGGCAATTGTTTAATTAGTTATTCTTATTATAATTAGCTTATCTGTTAGCCAAAAAAAGGAGGTTTTTATGGAAAAGCCTTTCGTAAAATATTTTTACCATGTTAAATCTGGCACATTTACTTACGTTGTTTATGATCCTGATACTAAAGATGCTGTTATTATCGATCCTGTATTAGCATTTGATATTAATTCTGGAAAAACAAGCTTTGAAGCCGTAAAACCTGTTATCGATTATATTACCGAGCAAAGGCTTCAGTTACATTATGTTTTGGAAACTCACGCTCATGCCGATCACATAAGTGCCGCTCAGTGTATTAAAGATAAGTTTGGTCATGTGAAAGTAGTGATTGGAAGTGGTATTAAAAAAGTACAGGCAACTTTTAAATCAATCTTCAATTTTGACGAAGATTTTAGCACTCATGGCGAACAGTTTGATTTGTTAGTTGATGAAGCTAATAAGTTTCGAGCTGGTTCTTTAACGATTGATGTTATGAATACGCCTGGTCATACAAGTGATAGTGTGACTTATCTTATTGGAGACGCTGCCTTTGTTGGTGATACGTTATTTTACCCTGATTTAGGTACCGCTCGTTGCGATTTTCCTGGAGGGGATGCGGGTGAACTTTATGATTCCATCCAGAAAATTCTGGCACTACCAGTACATACTCGTCTGTTTCTATGTCATGATTATCCTCCGGAAAACAGAGAAGCTTTACCTGAAACGTCTGCTAAGTTGCACTTGAGTGACAATATTCATATTGCGGCAGGTGTCGACAAAGATGAGTATGTCAAACGCAGAGTTAAGCGAGATGAAACGTTAGATTTGCCTGAACAGTTAATTCCTTCTATTCAAGTCAATATTCAGGCTGGTCGATTTCCAAAACCTGAGTCGAATGGAATCTCCTACTTAGTTTGGCCAATTAATAAATTAAAAGCTTAATAATTTTGTTGTTGGGCTATTTTAGTCGATAGATAGTGTACTCATCATTCGGTGTTTTGCTAAGTTAATTCCGCGATTCAATTATAACAATTAGGTTTTTATAAAAGTTACAAGCCATGCGAAAAAGTTTAATAGTATTATGATTACCAATGCCGATTGGTCAGCAATTATATTAACGTTTAAGTTAGCCTTTACGGTTACCGTAATTTTGCTGGTTATCGGGGTACCTATCGCATGGTGGTTATCCCGCAGTACATCAATTTTTAAGCCTTTCTGGAGTGCGCTTATTGCGATGCCCTTGGTATTGCCTCCTACGGTAATTGGATTTTATCTACTGGTATTTATGGGGCCGCATGGCGCAATAGGGGAGTTCACTCATTGGCTTGGTCTAGATTATTTACCTTTTACTTTTGCTGGTTTGGTTGTTGCGTCAATTATTTATTCTCTGCCTTTTGTGGTACAGCCAATTCATAATGCTTTTCAGGCTATGGGAGAGCGTCCATTAGAAGTGGCCGCAACCTTAGGTGCTAGCCCAATAGATGTTTTTTTTAATGTTGCATTACCATTGGCTAAGCCAGGGATTATTGTGGGAGCCGTTTTAGGTTTTGCTCATACTATTGGTGAGTTTGGTATTGTTTTAATGATCGGTGGTAATATTCCGGGCGAAACTCAAGTGCTATCGGTATTGCTTTATGATCATGTTGAAGCGTTGGAGTACACCCGAGCACATTGGCTTGCAGGTGGACTTATGCTTTTTTCGCTCGTTGTTCTGGGGTTTTTATTTGCTTTAAACCAGAAAGCTTTTTGGAATAGAAACAATGCCCGTCCATCAAACGAACAAATTTGAGATTGTTAATGCAACGAAATAAAGCATTAAGTATTAATATTCAACTGCCCAGAGATAACTTCTGCCTACAAGTTGAGTTCGAGTTTCCTGCTACTGGCGTCACCGCAATTTTTGGTCATTCAGGATGTGGTAAAACAAGTCTTCTTCGATGTATCGCCGGATTAGAAAGTAGTGCAGTATCCCTAATTCAGTTGGGAAGTACCATTTGGCAGGATAAGCAAACTTATATTGCCACTCATCAACGTTCTATCGGCTATGTATTCCAAGAACCAAGTTTGTTACCTCATTTACGAGTGAAAAATAATTTAAAATTTGCGCTTAAAAGGGCCAATGCCGGTGAGCCTCTTATTCAGTATCATGAAGTGATTGAGCTTTTAGGGTTAAACCCTGTTTTAGAAAGTTACCCAGAACAGTTATCGGGAGGAGAAAAACAACGGGTTGCAATTGCCTGTGCATTATTGATCAATCCTCAGATTTTATTGATGGATGAACCTTTGGCCTCTTTGGACAAACCCCGTAAGTTAGAGATTTTACCTTTTTTGGAAAAACTAACTCGCCAGCTCAATATTCCGATTTTATATGTGACGCATTCAACAGATGAGGTGTTTCGCTTAGCTGATCAGGTTTTGTTGTTAGAACAAGGAAAAGTGGCCGCACACGGAGGGCTGGCTCAGGTTTTTTCACAAATCAATACGCCTGCATTAACTCCCCTAGAAAGAGCGAGCGTTATTATGGGAGAAATTATCGAACATGATACGCAATGGCATTTAATGCGAGTGAGATTTACTGGAGGAGAGTTGTGGTTAAGTGACCATCAATTTAAAACTTTTGGTCAGGCCAATATAGCTAAATATCAAGAAATGGGAAATCAAGTAAGGGTCAGTGTTCATCCTAAAGATGTGAGTATTGCGCTAGAAGCCCAACAAGATTCCAGTATATTGAATATACTATCGGCGATAATTATTGATATAGGTAAGTCCGATGAACAAGGTTTTGTACTGATCAAAGTACAGGCAGGGCCACATACCTCACAGTTAAATACTCCCCAAATAAATACTCTCCAAACCAAAGAGCAACCCGTTGAACTACTCGCGAGCATCACCGCGCGTTCATTGCATCAGCTTAATCTTGCAATTGGTCAGTTGATATGGGTACAAATTAAGTCGGCAGCCTTGCTGAGATAGCTATTTACCTGTAGATCGACATGATAATCTAACTGATAACGATTTGCATTTAATTTGTTTTTCTGTATGATGCGCCTCAAATGTTAAATATCTCAATTTGAGGATTCTATATTGTGAACATTTCAAAATTATCTGCTTTTAACCTATCACCGCTTAAATTAGCTTTACTTGGGCTTGCGAGCACCAGTTTATGCGTAAATGCTGATGAAATTGATACCAATCTTGATGATAATCTTGTCGTGGTAACAGGGAGTCGTATCGAAGAGAGTATTGATGAAGTACCTGCATCTGTCACCGTTATTTTACGGGAAGAAATTGAAGCGCAACTTTCGGTAAGTTCTGAGCTGCAAAGCTTGTTAGAAACATTGGTACCGGGGATGGCGCCAGCAACAGGTTCTTCTAGCAACTCGACGCATACTTTACGTGGACGCTCACCTTTGGTCATGATTGATGGCGTACCACAATCTACACCGTTGAGAAATGGTGCACTTGGGATCAGAACAATTGATCCAGAAACGATAGAGCGAATTGAAGTGATTAAGGGTGCCACTTCAATTTATGGTAATGGTGCCGCTGGCGGTATTATAAATTACATTACTAAGCAAGCGGCCAGCGATAGCAGCCTGGCTGGGCAGGTAAGCCTTTCCAGCCGTTTTAGTGAAGTAAAATTTGCTGACAGTAGCAGTTACCGAGTCAATGCCTCGCTTAATGGCACATTGGATAAATGGAGTTACGCATTAAGCACCACTTACGAAGATATTGGATTACAAAGAGATGCTAATGGCGCCATTTTAGGCAAACAGTATGGTTTATCAGAATCAGAATCAAAAAATATTTTTGCCAAAATCGGTTATGAAATTGACATGAGTAAGTTTGTTCAGTTGACTTACAACTATTATGAAGCACAACAAAATGCTGACTTAATTGATGTGGTTGGCAGTGTGAACTCTGGTGAACCAACATATGCTATTCGTCCACCTGAAGGTGTAGAAATTTTAGGTGCGCCGCAAGGGCCTCGTGGTAATCATAATTTAATGTTTAAGTATGTTGATCAAGAGATCTTTGCAAAAACACAGCTGACTTTTGATTACTATGATCAGTCGATAGAAAACGTTTTCTTTTTCTCGCCAACATTGGCAAATCAACAAGATGGTTACGATGGTGGTCAATCGATGATTAAGTCTGAAAAGTCAGGCTTAAGAGCGGTATTGAACAGCCAACCAATATTGGGAGATTTTGACTCGCAATTTGTTTATGGAATCGACGCATTAAATGACATCACTTCTCAACCTTTATTAGATGGCCGCCTGTGGGTACCAGAAATGGATATGAATAATCTGGCTGGTTTTGTGCAATCGAAATTTATTTTTGATGAGGACTGGGTATTAAAGGCTGGTATTCGCTATGAAAAAATCGATCTTACTGTTGAGGATTATGACACACTACGACTATGCAGAAACCCAACTTTATGCTCTGTACCAATAGCTGTGACAGGTGGTGAACTCAACTATACCGCGACTACTTATAACGTCGGACTTCGTTATAATAAACACACAGCATTTAGCCCATTTATCAGTTACTCCCAAGGAGCGGATATTTCAGATTTAGGGCGCTTGTTGCGTACTGCAACTGTTCCAGATATCACATTAATTCGAACTGAAGCTTCTATCATTGATCATTATGAGTTGGGTGTTGTGGGTGAGTGGGAGAGTTTTAAATGGGAGTTTGCGACTTATCAAAGTACCTCTGATCTTGGTACAACTAATTCTTACGATCCGGCAACAGGGGTTTACATGCCTGTTCGTGCCCCACAAAAAATCTGGGGAGCAGAATTAAGTCTGGATTATAAAATAAATCAGGATTTTAAGTTGGCTGCATCTTACACATGGGTTGAAGGGAAAAATGAAGATACCGATGAGTATCTTGGCGGAAAGCAAATTGCACCACCCAAGTTTTCGGCACAGCTTAACTGGAATGCGACAGATAATATGAATTTATCATTACGCTATCTACGCGTCTTTGATCGAAAACGTTTTGAACAGGATGAAAATGGTGACTGGCAAGGTGATCAAGGGCCTGTTGATAGTTACCAGTTGTTCCATCTGGCGGGAAGTTATCACTGGGATGAAACTGAATTGTTCTTTGGGATAGAAAACTTACTCAATCTTAATTATTATCCAGCTAAATCACAAGAGTACACTTACAACGCTTACAATACGAAAGGAATGGGGCGAACCGTAAATGTTGGTGTTAAATACTCTTTTTAGTTACCAGTCGATTGGAAAGTTAAACTTATTCTTTAGTTAATAAAGTAAATGACTCATTGGAGCGTCGCTATTAAATGAAAAAAACATTGAGAAAAATTCATTTTTTAGTGACGCTGGTGAGTGGTGTTTTTTTAATTAATTTGAGTTTGACTGGTATGTTACTGGTTTACGCACAAGACATTCAGCGCTGGCTCAACCCTCAGTACTGGACAGTTCAAATACCGCAAAGCTCTCCAGATGACTTTGATAATCCAGAAAAAATTGCCTCTCTTGCTGTTAACTTTCAAAAGCAAAATCAAGTATTAATTAAACGTATTTATCTTGAAGAAAATCCGACTTACTCCTGGCGGTTTTCATTAGATAATGGAGAGTATGTTTCAATAAATCCTTATACAGGTGAACAGCTTTTACGTTATGAATATTCTGAAACACTCTATAGTTTTGTTATGGAATGGCATCGTTGGCTATTATTAAAAAGCGATGATGGTTCTTATCCTTTTCGCAACATTATTTCGATCGCCAGTTTATTAATGTGCATTAATCTGATCGTTGGTGTTTGGTTATGGATTAAACCGAAAAATCGTTGGCGTAACTTAAAGCCTGTTGTTAAAGGAAAATTACAACTAATTCTGTTACGTTACCATAACTTACTTGGAGTGGTTTTTGTTTTACCCTTATTTTTCATTGCTCTCACTGGAATGGCTTTCAACTGGTCGCAACCCATCAAATATTTGGTAGAAACCGCCACGTTGGGTAATGTGATGTCGGGTGAGTCGCCAGAGTTGAATGTAGAAAAAAATTTACCTTTAGAAAAAATAAATTTCAGTCAGGCCATTCGTAATGCAAAACAAGCATTACCAAATGGACAAATTCATCGAATTTATTTACCCACTAAACCAACGGATAGTATCCGGTTTAGAATCAAATTACCTGAAGAGCCTCATCCTTATAGTTGGGTTTGGGTTAATCCCGCTAATCAACAAGTTCTAAACGCTTTTAATGCAGTTGATACTAACGTTGCTACACGCGTATGGAATTTTCGTTACAGTTTTCATATTGGCCGATTTATTCATCCAGCTATGGAATGGCTCTGGTCCTTTATTGCTTTGTTGCCTACATTATTTATTATTAGTGGAATTACACTATACTTGATGCGGCGAAAGAAAAAGCAACGTAAGTATTATTAGTTTTCAAAGAAAAGCTACATTGGCGTCATTGCGGTATTGACGAAAAAAGTGGACGAGAATAATGTCAACATCACAGAGCTGACGCTTTTGGCTGATAATCATGGACAGGCATTTTTTGTTCAAGATTTCTAAATAAAAATAATTAATGCCTCAGGGGAGAGTAGAACTTGATTATCTGGTGTTTAAAAAGAACTGTTAATGAAAAACAGAGTTGATTGGCTGAAATAACTGAATTCCAAGCAGTCGAAGTCACTACGGATGTGGTTAGTAATAGTTGAATCATTTCTTGTTAGATTTTTGCGTTAAGTATTACTAAAAAGCTTCTGTAATTGCTTGACTCCCTGAATCCATTATTGCTCAAGTTGTTCCATTTTTGCTTTTATGGAATGAATACTACCAACAAATAGGCCATAGTTGGTACCATAGTGTTTTACCTGATTGAGCCAGTGGATTTGGTTGATATTCAGTTGATTTAATATGGATTGAATCCGTGGCAGGCATTGTAGCTTTATTCGGATAAACAATGTTTGTTCCTGTCCATTCGACCAATTTGACATAATCTTTCAGTTTTAAATTTAATCGGCGAGTGTTTATCTGGCCAGCAATTGAAGTTACCGCCTGATTCGTGAAACGGCTCATGCGGCTGGAATGGGGCATATGATGAGCTTATAGAAAGCGGAAGAAGTAGTGGAATGAGTCAACTCGAATGTATGCGAAATCGCGCAGAGATTCTGATAGATTTCAAACTAAGCGAAACCCATATAATATAGAGCTCTATCTGCAAGAACGAGGATATTAAAGTTATGTACGTTATTCGTAAACGATTTTTGTTTTTTGTTTTCTGTTTTTTAATTAACTCCGTTCATGGGGGTGAATTAGGAAGCGACTCAATAGATGAAGCGATAGAGCCAATCTCTGTAACATTAGATATATTGAATGATAATGGAGCTTTATATGCAATAGTGGCTTTTACAAATTTAAAGGAGCAATCATACTATTTAAACAAAGATTATATAGGGCTAAGTAAAAAGCCAAAAACACAACAGTTTTATATTTATGAAAAAGGTAAGACTTTAAATGATGCATTAAAATACCAAGGTATTCAAGTTAAGTCTGGTGTAAAAAAAGAAGATTTAACTGTAAGAATCAAACCTTACGAAACATTAATTGGAAAGTTTAATTTGCTGCCATCATATAATTTTGATAATAACAAAGAGTATGAAATATTTTATTGGTCGTCCAATGGATATAATGAAAAAATAATTCGTTTGGAGTCAAATAAAGTGTCATTCAGATTCAAAAAAAGATAGGCTGTAAGTGTAGTCGTCCGAATTGATATCGTAACTTTTACCAATTTATTCATCATAAGATTTCGCGATTTTATGATTAATTTACCATACTCTTATCATAGCAGTTTTTCAGGTTGTCGTGTTTACACAGATAAACGTGAGCATATGATTACCCGATAAATAAAATAAGGGGGCGTGTGTATTGTATAATAAAGTAGGCTTCTTTATGATAATCAATCATGCCAATACCCACTCGAGTCGAATATGAAGGTGCATTTCACCATGTGATGAATCGGGGGCGGTGTAAGCAAACGATTTTTTACCATAAGCACTATTTCAATGCCTTTTGGCAGAGACTTAAGTCAGCGAACGAACGCTATGATGCCATCATTCATGCCTATTGTCTGATGAGTAATCATTATCATCTTTTGATTGAAACACCCAAAGCCAATCAATAGTCAAGTGTGTTTATCCGCAGACGCTTACTTTTAATTAATGTGAGCATAACTTGGAGGATTTTATGAAATATTGTTCTATTTTAGTATGTACCTTAGGAGTGTTCGCTTCTTTTTTTGTACAGTCTAAAGATATCAATAAAGGTTGCGACAACGAATACATTACAGATGTTTCGATTATAAAATTAATATCCAATCCAAATGATTATTGATCTGTCAACACTTTACCGGACACTCAATTACGCAACTTTCTGCATCGTTTCATAATCTACGGGTGACCAATAGTCATTTGTAGAATGAAGTCTTTGCCGGTTATAAAAAACTTCA
>JAUIHB010000069.1 GCA_030432465.1 Gammaproteobacteria bacterium | reverse complement strand
TATCGCATTATCTCTGGTGTTTGGGACAAGATTATGGCTAAGCATATTGTCGTCACGCAAAATTTACGAGACATTGCTGCCGAAGGTATTAACCTGATTGACGAATCATCTTTTGATGGACATTGTACACACTTAAAAGAGATGTACGAATTTTACGATTTTTGGGTACAAGAAATGCCATTGCTATTAGAACGTTGGCGATCGCAAAAGGCGGAATGCCGTAGGGTGCAAGAAGACTAAAATCTGTATGAATAGTTTTGCACAGCCTGTTCAAAACTTTGAACAGCTACCAATCTTCAATTAGGGGTACTCATGACACAATTCCATTTGCGTAGTATGCAACTTGAAGACAGCCCTGCGATTAGTACACTGACGCAACAGGGCGAAGGCATCATGACAACCTACTTCGAGATTGAAGCCTACCGTGCGATGATCGAATTTGCAGAGTTTGATACAGTCGGCGTTGTTGCAACTGTTGATGGATTTGATGGTTTGGCAGGTATTGCAACCTTGCGTTCAGGAATGT
This sequence comes from Gammaproteobacteria bacterium, assembly GCA_030432465.1. Classification (GTDB taxonomy): domain Bacteria; phylum Pseudomonadota; class Gammaproteobacteria; order Enterobacterales; family Kangiellaceae; genus Aliikangiella. The sequence goes on along the minus strand of JAUIHB010000069.1, from coordinate 13,882 downwards.
GCCAATATAATGGCGCGTTGTTACCCTTCGTTATTTTAGACAGCCTCAAAGTGGATGAACGCTTTCGTAAGCAGGGCTTAGGGACACAGTTGGCGCAATGGCGTGTGGATTATGCACGTGAGACATTTGGCGTGGATGTAATTTTGCTGAGTGGCACAACGACAGACAACATCGCCTCACAAAACACGATGAAAAAGTGGTGTAATGAATTTACTGACCCTCTGCAATTCACTTTATTGCAGACACGCTCCAAGATGCCTAAAGCTACACACGGCTTGACAATCCGCGATGCAACCCCTGACGAATATGACGCTTTAGCGCAAGCTCAAAATACATTTTATGCGGATTATAATCCAGATAGTGGATACTGGAAAAACACAAAAAATCTTGATGAACGTATTTTCAAAACTGTTAAAGGGGAACTTAAGTCACATATACTAACGGTAACAGCAAATTATCATAAACAATTTCAACTCACTAAAAATCAAGCAGACTTTATTAATGCTAAACGTTGGTATAACAATTACTTACAACATTATTCGGCTTATTCTCATAAAGATAATATCCACTATTTATTAGGTACATTATTGGCAGAGAATAATGATAGTATTAATGCACTTAAACATTATGAATTATCAGGTTTTGATTCGGATATCATCATAAATAAAAATGCAGCTTATGAAAGTATTTTATTAGCCTCAAAATTATTACAGAATAGCCAAACGAAACAAGAAACTTCAATTTGGCTAAATAAACTGATCAATTTTTCAACATTATATAGCCAACAATATCCAACTGACACTCGTACAAGTAAAGTTATAGCTTATGCAAGTGAACTAGCTTACAAAAATAACTTATTTGATAAAACCATTATCTTAAGTGAACTGATAAATACAACCCATGATAGTTCACTAACTGTAAATATCAATCAGATAAAAGCTCACTCTTATTTTAAAACCGGTAAATATGTTGAAGCAGAAAATACTTATCTCTCAATTTTCGAAGATAAGTCTTTAACTAATAAAGCGATAAACTCTATAAAAGAGTCCCTTGCATTAGCTATTTATTATCAAGGTAAATCCGCAAGTGAGAAAAATCATTTAAATGAAGCGATACACCATTATGCAAGGATAATACGAGTGGCTCCGGATTCTGATATTGCAGCAACAGGCTTGTACGATGCGATTGCATTAACTAGTCAAACCAAACAATGGAAACAATCTATTAGATACATAGAGTCTTTTAGAAGCTTATATCCTAAACATAAACATGCTCATGATGTATCCAAGAAGCTCTCTGTGGCTTATCTCAATACAGAGCAAAACATAGCAGCGGCTCAGGAATTAGAACAACTTTCAAAACACGAAAAAAACAAAGAATATAAAGTTGCAGCATTACTCAAAGCAGGAGAACTTTATGAGTCAAAAAAAGATTATTCTTCAGCAAATCGCTCATATGAGCAATATGTAAAAAACTTCCCTCGTCCTTTTCCACAATATATGGAATCAATGTTAAAGCTCGTTGAATTGAACACTATTAAAGGTAATCAGAAACAAGTTAAATCTTGGCAAAACAAAATAATTAAAGCAGATAAAAAAGCGCAATCATCTTTAAAAAATAAAAGAACACATTATATAAGCTCAGTAGCAGCTTTAGAACTAGCAAAAGATAGTCATATTGATTTTAGCAATGCAAAACTAGTACTTCCTTTAAATAAAAATTTAAAGATTAAAAAGCAAGCAATGCAAAAATCAGTAAATTTATTTGCTCAAGCATCTTCATATGGAGATCCTGCAATAGCAACAGAAGCCACCCATAAAATAGCTGATATTTATCGAGAGTTTAGCCAAGCGTTACTCAATTCAGAACGACCAAAGCATCTTAATAAGGATGAGTTGGAGCAGTATAAAATATTACTAGAAGATCAAGCTTTTCCTTTCGAAGAAAAGGCAATAGAATTCTATGAGATCAACCTAGTGAATGTAAAAGATGATATTTTTAATCAATGGATAGAAAAAAGTCATTCTCAGCTAAAAAAATTATTTCCAGTAAGATATGCACGAGATCCAAAACTTGAGGAATATATTAATGTTTTACACTAAATATTGGAGAAATTTTTGTTGGATATTCTTAAGTCTCGTTATCGTTGGTTGCGGCACGACACCTACACAGGTTACTAAAAATACACTAGGTACAGCTTCTCAAGTGGATGATGCTCAAGGAGAAGAGCTTCTTTTATACCGAAAGGCCATCACCCTCCTCAATGACAATCAGCTTCCTGAAGCTGAACACTCATTTCTTGAAATGACAAAACTAAGGCCCGAACTTGCTGGACCATGGGCGAATCTTGCGCTAATCAATATTAAGCGCAATAACATTGATAAAGCCGATGAGTTTGTAAAGATAGCCTTATCAAAAAACTCGAGCATGCCTCAAGCATTAAACTTGTCAGGGTATATTGAAAGCCAAAAAGGTCAAATAAATAAAGCAAAGGAACTCTATCAGCAAGCAATCTTACAAAAATCAGACTATGCATTGGCACATTATAACCTAGCATTGCTATATGATATTTACTTGCAAGATATAGCAAATGCAGTCAAACATTACGAAGTTTATCTTTCATTAATCAAATATGAAGATGAAAAAACAAAAAATTGGGTTGCAGAACTCAAATTGAATATTTAGGTCGGAGCTTACTGATGAAATACTTAAAAACACTTTTCTTATTTATTAGCTTTAGTCAAATATTTTTTAGTCAAAGCATTTTTTCAGCTGAAGATACAGTTGAGCTGGAAACTACTTTTATCAAAGGAAACAAAGAGCTTCCACAAATTTTATATATTGTACCTTGGCAAGACATGAAACAGAAAAAATCAAAACAAGATATCATCGTTCTACATAGTTTATTTGGCGATACATTTGATCCTGTTACACCTAAGAAACTCACTCAATAAATACAAAAATTACTAGAGAATAATTGATATAAATTTAAACTCAACCACTAATGGATTTATTTAATGAAGCAAACAACCTTAATTTTCATAGTAACACTTTTTAGTTGCAGTTTTTTAACTTTAGCGACAGAAGAAAAAGGCACTAATAAGAAAAACGTTATTACACAGGAAAATTTATCTCAACAACAGCTATTAAAAAATAAACAAAGTTTTGTTCTCTTGGATGTGCGTACTGCTGAAGAGTACTCCGAGGGTCATATAAAAGATGCAATCAATATTTCTCACGAAAAAATATTAGAATCACCAGAAATTTTATCAAATTACAAAGATGAGACTCTTGTTATTTATTGTCGAAGTGGAAGACGTGCAAACTTGGTAATGAATGCACTTAAAAATTCAGGCTACAAAAATCTATTTCATTTAGAAGGTGATATGAACCAATGGAAGGAAAATAATCTACCATTAGTCATAAACAATAAAAATGAGTAGCTAAAGTAGTACTGCTGTTGCTAATCCTAAAAAGACAAAAAAACCAACAGCATCAGTGATTGTAGTCAAAACAACACCACCAGCTAGGGCGGGGTCAATTCCTAATTTTTTAAGAATAATAGGAATAAAAACCCCTGACAATGTTCCTGTTAGTATTACAATAAGTAATGCCCCGCCAAAAATAACTCCAAGCGCCCAGTCCCCATACCATAAAACAGAAATACCATAAACAACTAAAGCCCAGATTACGCCATTAATACCCGCGGTTCCGACTTCATGCCACACTAAATGGTTTAAATTACTTTTACCTATTTGTCCTAATGCCATTCCCCTGGTCACCAGTGTTAACGTTTGAGTACCAGTTACCCCACCCATACTAGCAACAACAGGCATTAATACTGCTAAGGCGACTATCTGCTCAATAGAACCTTCAAATAAACCGATAACCCAAGCAGCCATAAATGCAGTAGCTAAATTAATACCTAACCAAATTGCTCGTGTCATAGAGCTTTTAATAATTGGAGCAAACATATCAGCGTTTGCGTTAAGACCTGCTTTACTCAGTATTTCTTTTTCAGCTTCATCACGCATTAGTTCAACAATGTCATCAACGGTTATACGTCCCAACAGAACGCCATCTTTGGCTACCACTGGAGCTGAAAGTAATTCTCTATCAATAAATAATTGAGCGACTTCTTTGGCGGGTGTCAATGGTGTTATTGTTGGTTTATCAGTCTGCATAACATCAGCAGTGGTTTTATTAATATCACATGAAACCAGATCACTAAGTGCTAATGTTCCTAATACTTTATTTTGTCTATCAACAATAACTAAACTATCTAAATGTTCAGGTAATTCCTTTTCTTTAATTCTTAATTGACGTAAATATCGCAATACAGCTTTTAACGAAACATCCGATCGAACAGCTGTCGCATCTGCATCCATCAAACCACCGGCAGTATTATCAGGATATATTTTTACTGTGTCATAACGCTGACGACGCTGAACATCCATGGCTTCAACCATGGCGGTTAAAATAGAAATCGGTAAATCTTCATCAATATCAGCTAACTCATCCATCTGCATTTCAGATAAACTAGCGACTAAGTCCTTTTCATCTGTAACTTTTATCAGTGAACGCCTTATTTCGCGATGCACATCAATTAAAACTTCAGCTTTATCTTTAACCGGTACTTTTTCCCAAACTGACTGCCGATAATTATTGGGTAATGATTCAATTAATCTAGCTACTTCTGACGGTGTCATTTGTTGAACAAAAGCAACAATGTCTTCAGATAAATTATCTTGTGAACAGACGGTTACTTTTTCAACAAGCTGCTGTGTATTGTTTTTCATGGATAGTTACCAGTAGAAAGGACTTCTATTAGAATAGATTATAAGCTATAACAGGAACAATTGAGCATTAATGTCATCAATTACTTTTGTAATATAACACGCATATCATGCAAAATGCCTTTATTATTAATATCAAGCTTATCAAAACTAAAAAAGATACGGATCTTAAAGGTGCGCCTAAATAATTAATGTCAACAATAAATAAACACTAGTTTTCTTGGCACAAATCTAAAACAGTTGCCAATAAAAGATTACTACCTTGTTCAACATCATGCCAATGAGACCATTCATCTGGAGCATGACTAATACCACCGACACTCGGAATAAAAATTAATCCGGTTGGGACTGTATCTGCAAAGAATTGGCAATCATGTCCTGCTCCACTTGGCATTTGCATATAATCCAAATTAAGCTTTTTAGCATTTTTTTCAATAATATCTAGTAAATTATTAGAAAAATGTTTTGGTTCAAGCCAGCTTAACTCATCATATTCAAAATGAAGTTTATGTTTTCTCGCGATGGCCGCTAAAACTTTTTTACAAGCCGTAGCTACTTGTTTCATTGTGTCATGATCCATATCTCGACCAACTAATGTGAAATCAGCCTCACCAGGTATCGTATGGGCAAAACCTGGCTTTAATTCTATATGGCCAATAGTTAAACGAGTATACTCACTTCCCTCTTCATCAATAATCCGCTGTAATTCATGAGCAAAATCAGCAACCCCCATAAAAGCATCACTACGCATATTCATCGGAGCAGTTCCAGCATGATCAGGCTTACCTATTAAACGAATTAACCACTTATAAACCCCTGAAATTCCATCAACAATACCTATGGATTTTTTATTAGTGTCTAACACCGGGCCTTGTTCAATATGTAATTCTAAAAATGCTTTAATATCTTTGGGATTACGTTTCACATGCAAAATATCAGGAACATTCAAGCCACATTTTTTTAAGGCTTCGCTCAAATATTCTCCGCTTGGATCACGTGCACTTTCCAACCACTCAAGAGTTAAGTTACCAGTTAAAGCTTGTGCACCTAGCATACCACCAAACCTCCCTTCTTCTTCGCTAGTTCCGATAACTTCAATTGGAGAATCGATTTTAATATTATTTTCTTGAATTACTCGAATACATTCTAAACCACTAATAACTCCGAGAGTACCATCAAACATCCCACCGGCAGGCACAGAATCCAAATGCGAACCAATTAATATCGCAGGTTTGTCTGGCTCACCATAACGTCCACAGACATTACCCGCAGCATCAATTTTAGTATCAAGCCCAAGTGCAATAAATTTTTCTTTAAGCCATGCCCGTGCTTGCATATCAATTTCTGTCAAACCTTGACGGTATACCCCCTTGTCTTTTGGGTTATAACCAAATTTGAATAATTCATATAAATCAGACTCTATACGTTTGGTGTTTACTGAAACCATATTTGCTCCTAAGTAAGAATATTTTACTCAAATTTTTCGTTCATTAGGCTTTTGGTCTTTCATATCATAAATCATAATTACTAGTGAGCATGCCACCCTAGCTCTTCTGCTCTCTTTGCAGCTAATGATGGAATATCCTGTGCAACAAAATGATGATGTAAAATTTGTACTCCTAAAGTGTGGTTAATTAATGCATCCAGTTGAACCTTTGTTTCAGGTGCCATGTCAGGATCTTCATAACTTTTGATCATGTTATTAATGCTTTGATAATCGAGCACCCCCGCTTCTTTAACTTTCTCTTCACTCGCAAATTCATTTAATAAAATTAACATTGACTGCCATTTCTTTTTATCGGTATGTGCTGGTGGAGCCATAAAAGCAAATTTTTGTCTTTTATAAAGAGACTCTGGCAATAAACCTTTCATGGCTTCTCTTAATACATACTTTTCAGTTGAGCCTTTAATCCTAAGTTGTGGAGGAACTTGAGTCGCGAACTTTGCTAAATGGTGATCTAAAAATGCCGGACGAGCCTCCATAGAATTAGCCATATCGACTCTATCACCCCCCCAAGTTAAAATCTGTCCTTCCAACATTGTTTTAATCCAAACATATTGTGCTTTATCGAGCGGATGCCTACCATCCAACTGTGACTGATCAAAAGTTGCGGCAATATTTGCACCAGCATCATAATTTTTCATCTGCTGTCGCCACTCAGGATTTAATAACTCCATTGCTGGATTGTGACAATGGAGCCAGTTTTGCAGACAGCTCGGCGTAAAACCAACAATATCGCTCATCGCTTTAGAGTTAAAATCTTCTCGGGGTAACATAGCTCCTCTAAAAAGCTTATTACTTTCATCTAAGCTTGTTTGCCACTCTTTACGCAAACTAGCAGGTAAATCATCCAAACCATACAAAAACATATCTTTTCTAAAAGCTGGATATCCTGCAAACAGTTCATCAGAACCTTCTCCAGTAAGTACAACTTTATAGTTATTTTCTTTAACCTTTTGGCTCATCAATAATTTAGCAACAGCTAAAGTATTATATATGGTCCTTTCCGTATGCCAGATTGTTCTGGAGAAATTCTCATAAAGCTGTTCTGCATTTAACTTTAGTATAATTTGTTCAGCATTTGTCATTTTTGCCATTTCTGTAGCTATTGGCGTTTCATCATAATCTTGATTATCGAAACCGATTGTAAAGGCTTTTACCGGATCTTGCCTTACCGCGGCAGACAAACCTAGAATGGAACAAGAATCTATGCCTCCTGATAAATAGCAACCTACAGGTACATCCGCATTTAAGCGAAATTGTACCGCTTCTAATAACTGCTCTTTAACACCTTCTATATAATATTGTTCATCATGATGATCGATATACTCGCCAGCAACAGGAAAGTTAATATCCCAGTATTTTTGCGAGTGAACTTGTAAACGTCCTTCCTTGCGCTGAATTTTAATTAAATGTCCAGGTGGAACCTGATGCACACCTTTAAATGCTGTCGTACCAGGAACCATAACTTGTATTAATTGATGGTAAGTTCCCTCGGGAGTAAATTCACGCTTAACAGAAGGATGAGCAAACAATACTTTTAGTTCAGAACCATACACAATTCCTTCTTCAGTTTCGGTCCAATAAAGAGGTTTTACCCCAAAACGATCTCTCGCTAAATATAAACAATCTTCATTTTTATCAAATAATGCAAAAGCAAACTCGCCACGTAAATGCTCTAATGTTTTCTCCATACCATAACGAGGATATAGATTTAAAATAATTTCAGAATCACTTTTGCTATGAAAACGATCACCTCGACTTGTTAGATCGGCTCTAATTCTTTGAAAGTCATAAAACTCGCCATTATGTACAAGCCATAAATTTTTATCAGGAGACACATGTGGTTGTCGTCCCCTTTCTTCATCTAAATCAATAATCGATAATCGAGCATGACTCATTCCCATACCTAACTCAGGAGGACTCACATAACCAAAATTATCAGGACCTCTATGGTGTTGAATGGCAGCCATATTAACTAATAATTGTGGGTCAACAAAATGATCGGGACGGTGGTGAAAAACACCAGCAATTCCGCACATATAAATTCTCCTAAATATTAAAATTCATTAACTTTAAAAATAAAATTTCATCATTTAAAATTTAAATTACATCCATTACAAGCTCAGTTCTCTCACACATACAAGTTAATAATGCCATTCGTAAAAATACCGCGCCACGTGCTTGAGAAAAATACCAATTATGAGGAGTGTGATCGAGATCTGGTGATAGTTCGTCACCTCTCGCAAGGGGGTGCATAATAATTCCACCGCTTTTTAATGGTGATGAAGCATCTAAAATAAAACGCTCACCGAAAGACTCATAATCATTACCAACCCAAGCTATTGCGTTGATATAAACAACATCAAGCTCTGGTAAATTTGAATTGAGTTGATTACTTAAACGTAAGTTCAAACCAGATTCTTCTAGCTGCTCTCGCTGTTCTTTATCAAAAATAGCATCTTCTGATTTGTCATGTATTATCACGACTTCTTCAAAATACTCAGGAAAATAAGCTAGTATCTTTAGTAAACTTCTTACCGTTCTCATTTTATTAGGTAAGCCAATAATCCCTATTTTGATTTTTCTTTTAATATCTTTTGTGTCATCGAGCAACTCTGGACACCATTTAAAAATAGTATAAAGATCAGCAAGTGCTTGAGTTGGATGTTCATCAATACCATTTCCTGCATTAATAATTGGGATACGCAAACTCTCAATCATTTCTTGTACAGACTTCTCATTAGAGTCACGTAAAACAACACAGTCACCGTAATTGTTAAACATTTCTGCAACGTCAGCTAAAGACTCACCTTTTGCAATCCCTGTTGTTGAACGATCAGTGATGGACATAATGTCACCTCCTAATCGATGCCATGCACTTTCAAAAGATAAACGGGTTCTTGTGCTTGGTTCATAAAATGCACTAATTAAAATTTTACCTTTTAAAGGAGTACTGTATCGTCCCGGGTTGCTTTCGTACTTTGCAGCCAAACGAAAAAGCTGTAGTAGCTCCTGTCTATCAAACTGGTCACAAGAAACTATATGTTGAGATGACAGTTTTTTTAAGTAGCCCCCATCTTCCTGAATAGCTTTAAGCAATGCTTTTGGATGAGCATCACCATATACGTCAGGCGTTTCTCTTGAAAATGATAGCTCTTCACTAGTCGATGAGTTCACCATAATTGTTCCTTTTTTAGATCAATAATTACAAGGGTAATAAGGACAATAGGCGCAAGTACGGCAATACCCAACGCCACATTAATTAATAATTCAAACCAAGTTATGCTAATTGACATTACATTTCTCCGGCTTGTTTCTTATTTGATTCATTTAAATTCTCCCATTGAAAGTTAGCATTTTTTAGCCAAATTCCAATCAAACAAATAATTAATGAAAACAAACAAGAAATTAAAGCTGCAACATAAAAACCGATAGTGAAATACCCTACCAGACCTAACGAAGTTCCTATAAGCATTGCTAAGCCGGCATACAACCCGTTTAAACGTCGCTGGTATAAACCAAAAACTATTGGCCAAATTGTGCTGGCAACAAATGCTCCGGTAAAATTAAGTAACTCGCCTAACGTCGTTACTCTTGGTAAACATAAAATCCATGTCACTATACCTAAAGAAACGATTGTAATTTTACTAACCCTTAACAACTGCTGTTTACTTGCTTTTTTATTAATCAATCCTTTATAAATATCCTTTGTCAGTAAATCACTTGTTGCTGCTAAAAGTGAATCTAAACTTGATGCAAGAGCAGAAAAAACCACAACAAAAACAAATATTGCACCTATTTCCCCAAGCAACTTGGCTGCAACTAAAGGTCCAATCATATCAGCTGTAGGGGGGTAAATATTAAGTGCTGGTGCAGATAGTGCGATAAAGCCAGTAACGATAGGAATAGGAAACCATAGTAAACCCGATAGTAAAAATGATTTTTTACCAACATCTTTTTTAAAAGCAAATGCTCTTGACCACCAAACATTTGAATGAAAAATTTCCCCTATCCCGAAAAATATATTATTAAATAAAAACATGATAGCGGCAGGAAATAATAAATTTAATAGCTCTGGGCTTTCATGACTGACTGAAGAATAAATTTTTTCCAAACCGACATCTTGCAGACACACATAAGCTATCCATAAAACGCCTAATAGTATAATTATAGTTTGAATAAAATCTGTAGCTATTACCGCCCGCAAACCACCAAGTAATGTATATAAAACACAAATAAGTAATATTGCACTCATCCCGATGTAATAATCGATACCGCTCAAAGCCGAAAGTAATATCCCTCCGGCCATTCCCAAGCTTACTAACCAACCAAAAGCATAGAACATGGAAACGATTAAAAACACATACCATGCGAAGCGTCCATAACGTTGACGTATAAAGTCGCCGCAAGTATATCCGTTAGGCATTAAAGACTTAATGCGAGTGGCTAATGGAGCAAATAAAATAAGTCCTAAAGCCGCCATTGAGTAACCGACCATTCCCCAAATACCAAATTGGTAGGTAAGCTGAGGAGCTACCAAAGTTGTGTTACTTGTAATCCAAGTAGCCATAGCCGTTGCTGTAGCAAATGCAAATCCAACATTTCTTCCTGCCAGCATAAAATCATCAAGCGAATTATTTTTTTTACCTAACCACCATCCAAAAGCAACCCAAAGAGCCCCAAAAACTAATAATATCGCTAGCGCCCAAACACTGGGTATTTGAATAATATCCATAGATGATTACCGTTAGATAGAAGATTCGGATTTTGAAAATTTAAAAATGCAAACTACTAAACCTGCAAATAGTAGTATACCTAAAATAAAAAGCTGAATAGCACTTTCTAAACTACGATGAGAAACTTTAACGAGCGCATGTGATTGTATATTTTCAGGTTGATGATTGGGCGAAAGGTTATGTAAGCGAAAATAATAATCTCCTGTAGCATAGCCACTCAGGGTTATTTTTCCTTCGGATGGTAAAGGATAACTTTGAAGTATCTGACGAAAATCTCGATTAAGAGACATTTGCAATTGAGTATTATTATTTGAGATAGAAGGATCCCATTTTAGTGTGAAATAACCTTCTGAGCTAGTCTGCTCAACGGGCAATAATGCGCGCTCTCCCCCTTCGGCTGCACAGCTAAAATGAGATATTCCGGCAATTATAACTAACGCAAACCAACGCTTCAGGCTCATAAATAAGTGAACTTTTTTCGTGTCGAGCAATGCATGTTAGTACATAACTAGTTTAAGGTCAAATCACCACAAAATTTCGATTAAAAGTAAAACTAGCCATATAAATAGCAATAATTCTATTAAGGTCATTAACGTTGAAAATTTAGCAGATAACTAAATATCTTTATAAAATTTAATTACCTACTAAATTTAAATTTGTTATTTTAATAACTATTTATCTTTCACTTTTCTCAAATACAACAGAGCAGCTAAAAATAATTAATCATGTATAATAAAGAACTTTTAAAATTAGCATGCTAAGGCTTATGGCAACCAAAAACTTTAAAGTGTTTTTCTTAATTAAAATACAGCTTCTTAATTAATATGCAATCCTCAATAAATATAGAGCTACGCTCAAAAAACAATCAAAAAATATGCTGTTTTTTAATATTATTTTTTATATCGCCTTTTGTGCACTCAAACGACTGGACACAAATAATAAGGGCAATCCCTTATTCTTATAGTCAAAATTTTCACTCGAATTTAAGTCAAATTCGTCAATGGGTCTTATTTGAAAATGGTTTTTGCGATTTAACTCAGCGGCATATTTTTTTTAACAACAAAGGTGTTTTCCTTGGTTTTATGGATAACTTAAATGATAGTCAGGAAAATCAAAATAAGTTAAATAAAATACGTGAGCTGTATCTCAAACAAAATAAGGTTAAACGCATTGTATTAGGGAGCATAAATCAAACGGGATACCCGTTTGCTTTAAATTGTGATCAACCACATGTAAATATCAACGAATCAATTAATCGATTACTTGGTAGAAAAAAAGAAGATCGTTTATGGGGTACATGGGACGGTATGAAGTCCGGAACAGAAGACTCTCCTATTCCTCTTTATCAACTTGTCGAAAAAGTGTACTTGAAAAAATCTAAAATTATCAATGAACCGGTTGTCAGTTTTGAGTATCGATACTTTCTTGCACAAATAATTATTGAAAGTGGCGCTCAAAAGAATGGACTTTCTAAAGCTAATGCCATCGGGTTGCTGCAATTAAAAACCAGTGTTTTACAAGATTGCCAGATCCCTCCCAAATTTTATCGGCATCGAATGGCTCAAGTTGACTGTGCAGTAAGGTTATTTCAACAAAACCAGAGAAATTTACGAGCAGCATTCACTAGCAAATTCTCACATTTACCTAAAGAAAAGCAAGAAGTCATTTTTTCCTTACTCTTGGTGCAAGCTTATCATAGCGGTATCGGACGGATTCAAAACTTACTTATATCTCCTGATTACGATCAAGCTACTGAGTATTTTTCAAAACATCATGAAAAATACTCAGCGGAAGATATCGCATCAGGAATCATCTACCATAATATGGGAAGACAAAACCTCGGTTTTGCCTCATTATATTATGTCATTGATGTAATAATAACAGCAGAAAAAATCTGTTTACAACCTCAGTTAAAAGAAAAATGGTTTTGTCAGTAGCAAATTAATTAAATTAAAATCTCCTCTCTATTGGTTTCAAAAACCATTGTGTAGTGAGCTCCTTTGGCAGAATTGATGACTCCTAAACTAGTTTCGGAAGGTAATAGTCTCACGCCACATCCTCCGTATTCACCACCAAAATCAAAAAAACCCCAAACATAATCGTGCACACCAATCGTCATATCAGATTGTGGTGCGTAATATTTATCGGAAGGATAAAACTCTTGAATTACCCAGCCTTTTTCTTTTTTAGATTTTTCAAGCAATGTTACCCAATCAGCTTGTGACATATGTTTTCCAATAAAAACTTCCTTCCCTCCCAAAGAAATATCTTTTTTTATGAGGTATTGATTTTTATCATCAACAAAGTTTTTTCCATAAGTGATTTTTGAACCTATTTCTTCGTTTAAATAACCTGTCCAAGGTAAGTACTTAACAACTAGACTCGATTCTTTTGACGTCAAGTGATTATCTTTTAAAAGAAGATACAAACCTGCGAAATTTAGTTTGTTACCAGCCAACATATAGACTGGGTTATCGGGAAATATTACCTTATTTGAAAAATGTAAGTGCGTTAATTTCTGCACGCTTAAGTTATTTGGATCAATAGGAAAAATAGGGGCAACAACTATATCAATCTTATCCCCTTCAAAATAGACATTATCATTCATAAAGTTAATATTTTTAAACGAAGCATCTAAATACAACTTCATATTAAGTCCACTTGTTTTAAGGATTTCTTCGAAAAGTGGCAACAAATAAGTAAACCCCTGAATTTCTACAGAATCAGATAATTCAAATAAAACATTAAGTTTATCAGTAGATTCTGGTAATTCCTTACCAATACGACTAAGGTAAAAGAAAAATTTTTCTATAATTATAGTCGTATCAACTAAATCACTATCAAAT
>JAUIHB010000068.1 GCA_030432465.1 Gammaproteobacteria bacterium | reverse complement strand
AAGTCTTGCCTACCACAAAGTCTTCAACACCATGATCAGGTGCAGTATGGACCAAACCTGTACCCGCATCAGTAGTAACATGCTCGCCCAAAATAATCGGAATATCTCTTTCTATAAACGGATGATGAAGTTTTTGATTTTCGAGTGATTTTCCAGAAGCTATAGCCACAATTCGGTAACTATTTATATCCCAACGCTGCATAATAGAATCAACCATTGATGCCGCTAAAACCACCCGCTCTTTACCAATACCAAAACGTTCATCACCTTCAACACCTGCATCTAACTCAACTAATGCATAATCAAAATCGGCATGAGCAGAAACAGCCTGGCTCGAGGGTAATGTCCAAGGGGTAGTTGTCCAAATAATGACTGAAACCTGACCTTCACCTAAATCAGTACCAGTTGATTTGAAGAGTGATAAAAACTCTTCTTCATTTTGCGGTGCATAACGAACATCAATTGAAAAAGAAGTTTTATCTTGATATTCAACTTCAGCTTCAGCTAAAGCAGAACCACCAACTACGCTCCAATACACAGGTTTAAAACCTTTATGTAAATGACCATTGTCCACGATTTTGGCTAATGAACGGACAATATCCGCTTCAAATTCGAAATTCATAGTACGGTAAGGGTTTTCCCAATCACCTAAAACCCCCAACCGAATAAAATCTTTTTTCTGGCCTTCAACTTGTTTAGCTGCGTAATCTCTACACTTTTGACGAAATTCAGCAAAGGGCACTTTAACTCCCGCTTTACCGATCTTTTTCTCTACTCTGTGCTCAATTGGCAAGCCATGACAATCCCAACCAGGAATATAGGGAGCGTCAAAACCACTTAAAGTTTTACTTTTTATACAGAAATCTTTAAGTATTTTATTAACTGCATGACCAATATGAATATCACCATTAGCATATGGAGGACCATCGTGTAAGGTAAATTTAGGTCTTCCAGCGCACGCTTCTCTAATTTTCTGATACAGACCACTTTTTGCCCACTTGTCCAAAACTTTTGGCTCGTTTTGAGCCAAATTGCCACGCATAGGAAAATCAGTATCTGGCAAATTGAGTGTTGGTTTATAGTCTGTCATTCTTTCAATCCAATCATTTAATTAATGTTATTGATAAATAAGTTATTTTTCACTTTCAAACTGCTGAATAAGTCGTTTAGCGACTTTAATATCTTTTTCAATTTGGTGCTTTAATGCAGAAATATCCGCAAACTTTCGTTCTTGTCGAATAGCTGCATAAAAATCGACCGCTAATTCTATCCCATATAAGTTTTCACTGACACCTAAAAGGTGGACTTCCAGACGAGATTCTTTACCATTAACTGTTGGCCGCATACCACAATTTGCAGCCCCCCATGATTGGAAAACCTGATCCTCAATTCTCCAGCTCACATGAACCAAAAAAACCCCTGTAAACGGCAACTTTTTTCTTTTAACCGCTACATTGGCAGTCGGAAATCCAATAGTTTGTCCTAGCTGTTGCCCATATCCAACTTTTCCTTTCATCGAAAATCGTCTTCCCAACATACGCTTAGCTTTATCCAATTGATGTTGCGCTAAAGCATCACGTATTTGAGTACTACTCACTCTCAAATTATCGATTAAGACACTTGAAGTTGGCTCAAGAGTATATTGACCCCCTGACATTTGCTCCAATAACTGAAAGTTACCAAGTCTCTTATGGCCAAAATGAAAATCATCTCCAACCACAAGGTGTTTAACTTTCAAACGTTGAATAATAATATCATTGACAAAATCAACCGCTTCCATTTGCCGAAGTGCCTGATTAAATTGCAAAACTATCAGCATGTCGATCCCTAAAGATTCTAAATGCTCATACTTTTGTTTGAAACAAGTTAGTCTTGCAGGACAATTATCTCCCATAAAAAATTCTTTAGGATGAGGTTCGAATAATAATACACATGAAGGAATATTGAGCATCTGAGCGGTTGTGATAACGCGCGCAACAATAGCTTGATGACCTAAATGAACACCATCAAAATTACCTATTGTCGCTACACAGGGTGTGATTTGCTCATGAAGGTTTATCAACCCTCGAATTAACTTCATTAAATACCTGACTTACTTCTGCAAAAGCGCTGGATTATATACTAGACGCAGGTTAACTTATATACCTTGATCACCAATAACATTGATATAAAAACCCCTAATGAATATCAATAATACTCGCGAATTTAATGCTGCTTTAAATCTTTTAAACGAATTCCAAATAATACCGCAGCTAATGCATAAACACCGATAGAACCAAAAACTAACCCAAGCATATCCAAACCTCGTTGAAACTGACCAGCCAACTGCCACTGATTAATATCTCCCATACAATAATAAATAAACGCCAATAAAGTTAAATTAGCTGCAATTATTTGGGAAAACCAGACTTTCCAACGACCATCAGGTTTAAATACCCCCGTTCTACGTAAATTGATAAATAATAATGAAGAATTCACAATTGCCGAAATAGCGGTGGCTAAAGCCAGTCCGACGTGCTCTAGAGGAAAAAACAAAATCAAATTAAACAACATATTGATTCCCATCGCAATTATACCAATTTTGACGGGTGTTTTTGTATCCTGTCTGGAATAAAAACCTGTAGCGAGCACCTTAACCAGCATAAATCCCAATAGACCAGTGATATAAGCTTTCAAACTTAATGCTGTATAATGTGCCGATTCTTGAGAGAATTCGCCGTGTTGAAAAACCGTTAAGATGATGGGCTCAGCCATAACGAACAGTCCAACGGTTGCCGGCAGTCCAATTAAAAAAACTAACCGAAGCCCCCAATTTAATGTGTGATTAAACTCTTCCGCATTCTTACTGACATGCTGACGAGAAAGAGACGGTAAAATCACGGTGGAGATTGCAATTGCAAAAATACCTAAAGGAAACTCAAGCATCCTGTCTGAATAATACAACCAAGTAATACTCCCTTCTTTTTCTAAAAAAGAAGCAATAACGGTATCTAATAATAAGTTAATTTGCGCGACAGAAACACCAAACAAGGCTGGCCCCATCAAAGATAATATTTTTTGTACTCCCTCTGAATGCCACCCCCATTTCGGTTTAACTAATAGCCCTTCTTTCCACAAAAAAGGTAACTGAAAAAAAAGCTGCAATACCCCAGCAATAAATATTCCCCAAGCTAACGCCATAGCTGTTGTTTCTTCAATAGCAGGTGTCACAATAATTGCTGCTGAAATCATAGATAAATTGAGCAATACGGGTGTAAAAGCGGGTATCGCAAACCGCCCTATACTATTCAGCACAGAACCACAAAAAGCCGTCAATGATATAAACAATATATAAGGAAAAGTAATTTTTAAAAGTAAAGCTGCAAGAGAAAATTCGTTTGACTCCCCAACAAACCCGGGTCCAAACATCGAGACTAATACTGGAGAGCCAATAACGCCTACAACAGCAACTAACGATAACACAACCGCTAATGTACCAGCAGTTTCTGCAATCAGTTTTTTAACTTCCTGTAGGTCTCTATTAGTTTGATATTCAGATAAAACAGGAATAAAAGCTTGTGAAAATGCACCTTCAGCAAACAGGCGGCGCAAAAAATTAGGGATTTTCTGTGCAACAAGGAATACATCCGTCACCCAGCTAGCGCCAAGTAAGTTAGCCATAACAATATCACGAACTAAACCTAATATTCGCGATAAAAATGTCATTGCACTAACAATAATACCGGATTTTAATAGTTGCTTTGACATTAAGTTCCTTAATTTAATCTTATAAAATCGACCAACAGACTTATCCCTGCTTGTTGGCAACAAGCATTTACAGCCAACATAAGAAATTCATACAAAAAGCGGGATTACTACTTCATTTAAGGTCGGTAAGATTAGCCAGTTCACATGTGCCAGTCAATTGAAATTCCCTTCCATGAAAATCGGCCCCTTAAATTTAGCTAATTAGCGAATAGGAGAGTATTCATGTACAAAAAATAAATGACAGATTAAAACTCAAGTCCATTAAACATGTGATAACATCCAAGGTTCAAAAACACGAATGTAGTCCGTTTATCAGAGTATAATATCAATCAGAATAGAAAATCGGGCTAGAATGCGGAGTTTTATTGGTTTTAGTATTGATATCGTTATAAAAAACCTGTATATTGCCGCACCTTAAATCTTAAGCCGATTATTTCAGGAGCAAAGCCTTGGCTAATATTAAATCCGCAAAAAAGCGTGCACGTCAGGCTGAAGGTCGTCGCCAGCACAATGCTAGCCGTCGTTCTATGATGCGTACCTATATGAAGAAAGTTGTTGCTGCAATTGCATCTGGCGACAAATCAGCAGCAGAAGCTGCCTATAAAAAAGCAGTATCTGTTTTAGATGTTGCAGCTGGTAAAGGTCTTATCCACGCGAATAAAGCAGCTCGTCATAAAAGCCGTTTTAACACGCAAATTAAGGCAATGAGTTAATCACTTTTTGATTGATTCTTAGCGAATATTCAAAAAAACCGCCTCTTAGGCGGTTTTTTTATCAATTAACAAAAAATTAGAAGTTAAAAGAAGCTCAAGCCAAAGTTGACCTATTTAACTTTTATTAGGTTAGCTACTGCTTTCATCAAGTTCAGAATTATCTTTGCTACGATAAGCATCAGATTTACCGTCGTTTTCGGGTAGATCATACTCTTCTTCTTCACTTTGGAGACTTAATAGCTCTTCTTCTACAGCTCTTTGTTTAGCTTCAACATGCTCAAGTATATCAAAACACAAAGATTTAGTTCCAACCCCTTCAAGGCCAGAAATAGTGTAGTAAGGAGCGGTCCACTGCAACGCATCTAAAATTTGTTGACGTGCTTCAATTAACTCTTGCTCATCAATTAAGTCGCACTTATTAAAAACCAACCAGATCTCTTTATCTACCAAATTACTTTGATACTCTTCTGAATAACGCTTTAACTCGCCATGAATTGCATTGATATTACTTAAAGGATCTGACTCATCAAAAGGTTTCAGATCAACTAAATGTAGTAATAAGCGAGTGCGTGATAAGTGCTTTAAAAAGCGTACACCTAAACCAGCACCATCAGCAGCACCTTCAATAACACCAGGAATATCCGCGATAACAAAACTTCGATGGGGCTCAGGAGCAACTACCCCTAAGTTAGGAATTAAAGTAGTAAATGGATAATCCGCAACTTTAGGCTTAGCTGCAGATACCGCACGAATGAATGTCGATTTGCCTGCATTCGGCAGCCCAAGCAAGCCAACATCGGCTAAAACTCGTAGCTCTAAGCGCAATTCACGCATATCCCCCTCAGATCCTTTAGAAGTCTGCCTTGGAGTTCTGTTAACACTACTTTTAAAACGAGTATTACCTAACCCATGAAAGCCGCCCTTAGCAACTAACAACTTATCGCCAGCCACCTTAAGATCGCCAATCAGTTCATCTGTTTCGATATTTTTTACGCGTGTCCCAACTGGTACAGGCAATACCAAATCACTACCTTTCGCTCCAGTACAATTTTTCGCACCACCTTTTTCGCCATTCTGAGC
This sequence comes from Gammaproteobacteria bacterium, assembly GCA_030432465.1. Taxonomy (GTDB): domain Bacteria; phylum Pseudomonadota; class Gammaproteobacteria; order Enterobacterales; family Kangiellaceae; genus Aliikangiella. The sequence continues at coordinate 8,881 of JAUIHB010000068.1, read as the reverse complement.
ACCATAAAAACGTACATAGCGATAATCAACTAGTGTATTAAGCTCTTCATCAGCAACAAGGTAGACACTGCCACCATCACCGCCATCACCGCCATCAGGACCACCTTTAGGAATATATTTTTCACGTCTAAAGCTACAAATACCACTACCGCCGTTACCAGCTTTAACTTTTATAGTGACTTCATCTACAAATTTCATATTAGCCCTTCGTGAAAAATAGGAAGTAATTCCATTATGGCACAGCAAAAACAAAAAAAGCCCCGACTTATCGGAGCTTTTTAATTTGTCTCATTAATTCAGTGGCTCGCACCGACTTAATGAACGAACCTTTGATTAGTTAGCAACGATGCTAACTGTACGACGGTTACGCAAACCTTTAACTTCAAATTTCACTTCGCCTTCAGCTTTAGCAAACAAAGTGTGATCTTTTCCAATACCAACATTTGAACCAGGATGGAAATGTGTACCACGCTGACGAACAATGATGCTACCAGCTGAAACAACTTCACCACCGAAACGCTTCACACCAAGGCGTTTACTTTCCGAATCGCGACCGTTACGAGTACTACCACCAGCTTTCTTATGTGCCATTTTATCTCTCCAAAAATCTTGAGGAAATTAAATTACTTGCTAATGCCTGTAATTTTAACTTCTGTAAACCATTGACGATGGCCCATCTGCTTACGATGATGCTTACGACGTCTAAATTTAACGATCTTGATTTTTTTACCACGACCGTGCTCAACAACTTCACCAGAAACCTTAGCACCTTCAAGATACGGCGCACCTAGTGCCAAGTCCGCACCTTCGCCAACCATCAAGATTTTATCGAAATCTATTGAAGCACCTTTTTCAGCTTCAATCTTTTCAAGGCGAACTACTTGGCCTTCTGATACTCGGTGTTGTTTACCACCACTTTGAATCACCGCGTACATAGCGACATTCTCTCCGTCTTTGAAGTATGCTTAAGGACGCATACTGGTTTGATTACAAAATTCTTTTCAGGTATTCCTGCAATTAAGGGCGCGCATTTTAAGACATTCCACTAGTTGTCGCAAGCTTAAATATAAGAAATTTCAGGTTTTTTGCGATAAAAGTATCACAATGTAAACAATCCGAGTTTTTTCTTGACCCTGAGGGGTACAGCACCTAGCATTCGTTTCAAACGCATTAGACGAAAGATTTTTGTCCAAATAATGCACAGGCAAATATAATTGTCAATTTAATCAATAACTATTTAAATTTCTTAGTGTTTTAAGGCGTAGTTGAAAATCTGATGGCCGATATTAAATCCATAACAAATCTAATACAAGAGGATTTCCTCGCAACCAATCAAGTCATTTTAAAACAATTAGAGTCGGATGTCGTACTGGTTAACCAATTAGGTCACTATAGCGTTGCTGCTGGCGGCAAACGCCTGAGGCCTCTATTAGTACTTATGGTAGCAAATGCTCTAGATTATCAAGGCAAATTACATCATACGAGTGCAGCCATTATAGAATTCATTCATACTGCGACCCTTCTGCATGATGATGTAGTCGATGAAAGTGACCGTCGTAGAGGACGCGAAACAGCTAATGCATTGTTTGGCAACGCCGCTAGTGTTCTAGTAGGTGATTTTTTATATTCACGCTCGTTCCAGATGATGGTTGAACTGAATGATATGCAAATAATGCAAATTCTGGCTAATACAACCAACCAAATTGCAGAAGGTGAAGTATTGCAACTAATGAATTGCAATGATCCTAATGCCTCTGAAGAGAGCTATTTCGAAGTTATTCGCAATAAGACAGCCATTTTATTTGCTGCAGCTTGCGAAGTCGGTGCGATTATTAGTGGTCGGAACGACCTTTCAAAATCTTTACATGACTTTGGCTTACATTTAGGTCTAGCTTTTCAATTAATGGATGATGCATTGGATTATATAGCTGACAGTGACACTTTAGGTAAAAATGTGGGAGATGATTTAGCAGAAGGAAAACCTACTCTCCCCTTAATTTATGCCAAGCAACACGCTTCGCCTGATGATAAAGTTTTAATTGAAGAATGCATTAAAAACGGTGGTTTAGAGCATCTCGAAAAAATACAATCCATCATCCAGGAAACAGGTGCAATTGACTACACACTAAACAAAGCAAAAATAGAAGTTGAACAAGCTCAAACCTTGCTCAGCGATTTACCTGAGAATAAATTTACTCAGGCTCTTGCTGATTTGGCCGATTTATCAGTGAATAGAAATGCTTAAAAATATCAATTATGTTAAGAAAACAGACCAATTTGAGGTAAGTATTTTTATCATTTAACAACAAATCGCAGCAAAAGCATGACTTTTAATAACTCTATTCACTTATTTCCTTTAAAGTGCCCAATTATAAAGAGTCTCAGGTAAACTAAAAACAAATTAAACTCGAAAAATTGGCTAGTTTAGCATCACTTTATTTGCTAAAATGCCGCGCAATTTTTACCCAATAATTTATAAACCCCAATTACAAACAAACCTTAGCAATTTACGGTGGAAACTATGGCGACGCAACACCTCAACTTAACAAGCGATCAATTAATTGATATGGCATTAGAACGCAAAGAAGGCGTTTTAGCAGCAAACGGCGCATTAAGCGTAGAAACAGGACATAGAACTGGACGTTCACCCAAAGATCGTTTTGTAGTCAAAGAAGCTTCGACTGAAGCAGAAATTGACTGGGGCAATGTCAATCGTCCATTCGATGAGGATAAGTTCAACGCTCTGTGGGAAAGAGTTGAAAATTACTTAAACGATAAAGATGCTTATTTCACCTCAGAATTACATGTTGGCTCAGATCCTGATCATTATATTCCAGCCAATGTACGTACAGAAACTGCTTGGCAGAATTTATTTGGTCGTAACCTGTTTATTCGTCCAGACAGCTATAATCCAGCCAACAAAGATGAGTGGCAAATTTTAAACTGCGCTAACTTCCAGTGCGATCCTGAGAGAGATGGTACAAATAGTGATGGTACTGTCATTATTAATTTTGGCCAACGTAAAGTATTGCTGGCGGGTATGCGTTACGCAGGTGAAATGAAAAAAGCCATGTTCTCAGTGCAAAACTTTTTGTTACCAGCTCAGGATGTATTACCAATGCACTGTGCAGCAAACACTGATGGCAAAGGCGACGTTACATTATTTTTCGGCTTATCAGGTACAGGAAAAACAACATTATCAGCGGATCCTTCGCGTTATCTTATTGGTGATGATGAGCATGGTTGGGGAGTTGGAACAGTATTTAACATTGAAGGTGGTTGCTACGCCAAAACCATCGACTTATCAGAAAAAAATGAACCTGTTATTTGGAATGCCATCCAACGCGGTACAATCATTGAAAATGTTGTACTAAATGCCGAAGGAATACCAGATTATAGTGACGTATCACTAAGCCAGAATGGTCGTGCAGGATATCCCAGAGATCATATTGAATTAAGAGTTGACGAAAACCGTGCAGGCGAACCCAGTGCAGTTATATTTTTAACTTGTGATTTAACTGGCGTATTGCCTCCAGTGTCCATATTGTCAAAAGAAGCGGCAGCTTACCATTTTTTAAGTGGTTATACTGCCAAAGTTGGTTCAACCGAAATTGGCTCAACAGCAGCAATTGAGTCAACCTTTTCAACTTGTTTTGGTGCTCCTTTCTTCCCTCGACCAGCGGGTGTATATGCTGAATTGCTTATCAAGCGTATCGAAGCAAACAACGCAAAAGTTTACTTAGTTAATACAGGATGGACTGGTGGCTCCTACGCTAATGGCGGTAAACGATTTAATATTCCAACAACACGTGCTGTAATTTCTGCCATTCAATCAGGAGCTTTAGCGAATGTTGAAACAACTAGAATTGAAGAGCTAAACCTCGAAGTTCCTGTTAGTGTTGAAGGTGTAGAAGAGAATCTATTGCAACCTAAAAAAACTTGGGCTGATGAAGCAGCTTATGAAGCTGAAGCAAAAGCATTAGCAAAATTATTCCAAGATAACTTTGCTAAATTCGATGTATCTGATGCAATTAAAGCCGCAGGTCCACAAGCTTAAAGTTATTAAAAACTTAATCACGACTCCTCATTAAAAAAGGGAGCCTGAATCAGGCTCCCTTTTTTAATGAGCTATTAATAATAGCAATTAGCTTCTACTTGTCACTTCGACTAAGTGATAACCGAATTGCGTTTTGACTGGACCATGAACTTCACCAACCGCTTCATTAAAACAAACTTGATCGAACTCAGGCACCATCATTCCAGGTCCAAAAGAACCTAAATCTCCACCACTTTTACCTGACGGACAGCTCGAATGCTCTTTCGCTAGAACAGCGAAGTCCGCGCCGCCTTCGATTTGTGTTTTTAACTCATTACATTTGTCTTCTGTAGACACCAATATATGTCTTGCGGTTGCTGTAGCCATAATTATTCTCCACTATTTATGTTAATATTATTTTGGACGTGATTATAACGATGCCCCAAATATTATTGAAGTAATTCTTGTCAATATTATAAAAAGTAAAGGCTATTATAATTTTTATTTCGAAACGAGATTGACAAATATTTAATACTATCAGGTAAAATAGGTATTTAAAGCTCATTCTCTTCTAAATTTACATTAAACCAAAGGAATTTATCCATTCATGAATAAAGATCTTATCATTGCTTGTCCAACTTGTCGTAAAAGTCTTCGATGGAAAGATTGTAAAGAGCATCGCCCATTTTGTTCAGAACGCTGTCAATTAATTGATTTAGGTGAATGGGCAAATGAAAATCACGCCATTGCAGGGGAACCAATTATTTCACTAGAAGAAGACTCACAAGATTTCTAATTGCTCAATCAGTAACTGAAGTGAAACATTTCCTCTGAATTCATTAATGTCAATTTTGTAAACCAAATGTACTTGATCGCCAGAATTAACTTGCACTTGCTGAGGACAGCGAAAATAAATTGCATCAACCTCTATCACTTCAGTTTCAAATTGTTTCCGTAAAACCAGTTTCAAATGATTTTCTCCAACTATACGATGAGCCACTACTTCAAATGTATCATCGAACAAGGGCTCCGGAAAACCTTGTCCCCATGGACCAGCATTACGCAATGCGTAAGCAAAATTGATTGCCAGCTCTTTCTCTGTTAAACCTGAATCAGTGACAATTTCATCACGAATTTTTTCACCTTTTAAGTTAGTTAAAACCGCATCATGAAATTTTTCAGCAAACAGTTGAAAGTTGTCTCGCTTAACCGTTAACCCAGCAGCCATAGCATGCCCACCAAATTTTTCTATCAAATAAGGATTTTGACTATCAATAAATGCAAGAACATCTCGAATATGAACACCTTTCACGGAGCGTGCAGAACCTTTAATACTTGGCTCATCTGAATCATCATCTTGCGCAAAAACAATCACTGGACGGTTAATTTTATCTTTCACTCTTGAAGCCAGAATACCAATCACTCCTTGATGCCACGAAGGATCAAATAAGCACATAGCACTCGGCCTTTCTTCCTGAATAAAATCTTTTGAGTGATGTTGTAAATATTTTTCCAAATCCACTTCTGCTTGTTCAAGCATTTCACCTTCAATTGACTTACGGCTTTTATTCAACGCATCTAAACGTTGTGCTATTGGCATCGCCTGCTCTAAACTCTGGGCTAATAAGCAGTGAATGCCTATCGACATATCATCCAAACGTCCCGCAGCATTTAACCTTGGTCCCACGCTAAAACCTAAATCAGTAGCTTGGCACTGGGAAAAATCGCGATTAGCGACTTGTAATATCGCTTTAATTCCAGGACAGGCACGTCCGCTACGAATACGCTTTAACCCCTGTTCGACTAAAATTCGGTTATTTCGATCTAAGGGTACGACATCGGCAACAGTACCTAATGCAACAATGTCCAGCAATTCCGCAAGATTTGGTTCATCAATATTTTGCTGAGAAAACCAATCAACATTTCGCATTTCACTGCGTAACGCCAACATCAAATAAAAAGCTACCCCAACTCCAGCTAAATTTTTACTTGAAAAAGTATCATTCGGTTGATTAGGGTTTACAATAGCTAACGCCTCAGGTAATTGTTCACTAGCAAGGTGATGATCAGTAACAATCACAGGAATATTCAACTCATTAGCACGAGCAACGCCTTCTATATTAGCAATACCATTATCCACAGTTACTATTAAATCTGGGGATAAACTCTGCGCATGCTCGACCAGCTTAACCGATAAACCGTAACCAAATTTAAAACGATCTGGAACTAAAAAGTCGACATGTTTAGCACCAAGTGCAGCTAAAGCTTTTAACACTACAGCGCTACTAGTTGCACCATCCGCATCAAAATCTCCAATAACTAAAATAAACTTATCTTGTTTAATCGCTTTAAATAAATACTGTGCCGCTTTTTGAACATTTAAAAGTCCATCAAGTGGTAGAATATTTGCTAAACTATAATCAAGTTCATTTTCAGAATGAATCCCCCTAGCTTGCAAAATTTGTTGTATTTTAGGCGGAAAATTCGATAATTCAGGAAGATTATCATCAACTTTTCGGCGAATTATTTTTTTTAGAATCATTGAAAATTATCAACCTTACAATCTATTTTAATGCTTCAACAAATTTAGCAATTAATTTTTTAAAGAAGTTATTTTTACTTTCATAAATAATCAAGGCATCTTGACAAAAAATCACACTACTATTAACTAATTTCTTATTCAAAGTTTTCTCATGCCAATAATTCAAGAGTTCTGTGTAAGATTCTTGTTCACTATCAAAAAGCACCCCAATTATCTCTTCTTGTTCAATATCATTTAATGAATGAATGGTTGCATGGGTTAATAAACTATTTAAACAAAATGACTTAATTAATTCGTTATCACTCACAACACACAGGTTATCATTGCTAACAAAAGGCAGCTCAGATTTCACTTGAGGATTAATACCATCATAGAAATGAACATTCAACATAGTTTCAGATGGTTGCTTGGTCAATCCTTGGTAATCAATCATTTGTTTTATTAGCATTTGTATTTCAGTGGAAAGCTGCTGCCAATATGTCGCATCGTCGTCAAGATAAGGATAGTTAAAAATGTCTTTGCCAATTAAGTCACTTAAGGCTAAAGATGATAATGACTTTTCTTTTTCACTAGTATAAAGCCATGAGTTTTTATCAAACAAGTACAAATACTCATCATCTCCCATCAGCTTTTCATTAATTTGTGCCACAATTCTAATGGCATCATTCTGAGTTAAATTCATCGGTGCTTGACCTAATAAATAAGCACTACGATGAGTAAGTTGCATTAAAACTGGATCACAACAACAAGCAGTTTTTATAGTTGGACTAACCTCAAATTGCTTTAATCGTAACTCTGTTAACGGTAGTTTTTTTAATGCAGAACCTACAGACTGACAAAAATCAACTTGCCAATCATTAATTAAAGGCTGAATTTGAATTTTTTCTTGCTCACCTTTTTCACCCAATAGATTGAAAAGTTGTTGAACGGGTAATTCAGGGAAGAAAAGATGTAATTTAGATATCATTTTTCTTCTACTTGTTCTGATGAATTATTTGCGCCTGATAGAAAATGACGGCGGGTATGAAAAACATCAATAGAAAAATTTTTATTTTGGTAGCTCATCAAAAAAGTATTTCCATGTAGCATCCCCCCCACCTCCAACTACCACGGTTGAAAGTAAACTCGTTTTTAAAAGTTGAAGTCTATTCAAGTAAACTCACTGTAGAGTAACTATTTTCTTCATTCAGTCGTACCGCTAGTCACAACCGATATTACCAATCCTATAAAATGAATATCAAATCGCTCTTGGCACGCGAATGTTTTGCACCATTATTTTCACTGATTTTGGTGGTGGTGCAGTAAAATAACTAACCACAAAAGTAACCAAAAAATTGATCAACATACCGAGCCCACCGATAGCTTGTGGAGTAATACCAAACAGCCAATTCGCTTCAACATTGTCGGCCATAGGCTCAATAAAAACGCCTTTAAAATAAATAATATAGCAAAAGGTAAAGACCAAACCACACAGCATACCACTAATTGCACCAGCACGATTAACACGCTGACTAAATATTCCCATCAAAATAGCAGGAAATAAGGAGGCAGCAGCTAAACCAAAAGCCATCGCAACCGTTTCAGCAACCCATCCGGGCGGATTAGCCCCCAAATATCCGGCAATAACAATGGCGACAGTAATTGCTACTCTACCGTACATTAACTCTTGTTTATCCGTAATATTCGGAGCAAAAGTTCCTTTTAATAAATCATGAGAAACAGAGGATGAAATCACTAGTAGCAACCCTGCAGCGGTTGATAATGCAGCAGCGATTCCACCAGCAGCAATTAAAGCTATCACCCAACTCGGCAACCCTGCAATTTCTGGATTGGCTAAAACCATAATATCTTTATCAACATACAATTCATTGGCAAAAGGAGCGGTATTGACTGGTTTTCCAGCTCCAGGATTTATCACCACTCGTTCACCAAACAGACCTCTCTCCTCACCAAATTCAGGTTTACTACCAACAATGGGTGTTCCATTTGCATATTGAATTTTCCCATCTTTGTTATGATCAATCCAAGCCAACAGTCCTGAGTTTTCCCAGGTTTTAAACCAGCCGGGCACATCGCTATAGGAGGTTTCATGGATGGTGTCGATAAAATTGTCGGCCATTCTCGCTGCGATCATTGCTGCGCCGGAAGTAAAGGCGATCTGAATGGCGAAGAGCGGGAAGATTGCTAGCCAGCGTAGGTCCGGAGACTCGCCGCTGACCAAGGCGACGAAGATCCGGACGCTCGGTAAGCGCTAGCCCAAGGCGCGGCTGATGATGTGGCCGGCGATCGTGCTGTTCGCCGGG